>JAOTZM010000065.1 GCA_029861345.1 Candidatus Nitrosopumilus sp. | reverse complement strand
TGCGGGAAGTGGGATTTGAACCCACGAACTCCTAGAAGATAAGGATCTGAACCTTACGCCGTTGACCAGGCTGGGCGACTCCCGCATGATAAATTTTTGAAATCTAGAATAAGTTTCTTTATTATAAAGTAAAAGCAATTGAATCTAATTAATCAAGTGAGATAATGGAATTTAGAGAAGTATATTGTATGAATTATAAAAAAAGTACTTGGATGTTATAATAGTAAATTTTACAATGATGAGAATATTGGAAAGTTATTAAATACAACTCATTCTGTTCATGTCAGAAATGGACATCAAGTAAACATTAGAAAATTGTAAAAGACTAATTTATTGTTATTTTTTCAATTGCTTCTGAAAGATTTGAAACTCTGTGGATTTGATTTTCAGAAATATGCTGATTCCAAGGTTGTGAATATAGAATTACTTTTTTGTTATGCTGAAGAAAGTTTAGTGTATTTAGAGGTGAATCATCAATAAATACATCATAATCTAGATCAGCTTTCATAGGTCCATGAATTACTGATACATAATTGTCATATGATATATTATGATGATTTAACCAATTTTTTACAAAAGAATCAGTTGAACGTTCTCTTGCAGTAACAATATCTACTTGACCTAAGTCTGAAAGATTTTTTGTAACAGATGATAAATTTTCTTCAGTTGGAGGTATGTAATTCCAATTTTTCCAACAAGAACTTAATTCGGCGTAAAAATCAAATTGATTTATTTGAAATTTCTTCCAAAAATCCCAGTCAGTGATATCATGTTTAGAGATTTCAGGTCGGATAGTGTTACTATAATTCAACCAAGATTTTATCACATCAGCAAGCACACCATCAACATCTAGGGCTATTTTCATTTTTTATCAATCAGTCACTAGTTTTTTGAAATTCATCTAGAAGGCTTTTTTGATGTTTATTGAGTTTTTGAGGAATATTTACCACAATTCGAACATATTGATCCCCTTTACCTCTAGAATTGATATGGGGAACTCCTTTTCCTTTTAGTTTGATTATAGTATTTGGCTGGCTACCGGAATCAACTTTAATTTTTTCTGTACCCTCTAAGGTTGGAACAACAACCTCACAACCTAATGCAGCATCAACCATTGAGACGTCCTGATCATAAAAAATATCTTTTCCATCTCTATTGAATTGTGTGTGAGGTTGTACTCTCACTCTTACAATAAGATCACCATTAACACCACCAGGAATCTCATTTCCCTCTTCTGGAACAGTATAATCACCTGAATCAATTCCAGGTGGAATGTCAAAAGTAATTTTTTTAGTGCCTTTTTTCTTTCCTTGTCCATTACATTCACTACATGGAGTTTCAATAATAGAGCCTTGACCTCTACAAGCAGAACATGGTGTAGCAGTCACAAATGAGGCAAATCCCATATTGCGACTTTGTCTCACCTGTCCTTGTCCATTACATGTTGTGCATGTTTTCTTGTTTGTGCCAGGCTTACAACCAGATCCATTACAGATATCACATTGAATCTGTTTTTGTAAATCGATTTCCATTTTTTTTCCATGAAGAACATCCTCTAATTTTACTGAAGTTTCATAAAGAATATCTGAACCCCGTTGTTGGCTATAACCAAATCCTCCTCCACTACGACCAAAGATTGACTCAAAAATGTTGTCAAATCCTCCTCCACTACGACCAAATATATCACTAAAATCGCCACGTGCTCCTTGAAAGATATCATCACTAGTGTATCTACCATCAACGCCAGCATGACCATGTTGATCATAGATTTGTTTTTTTTCGGGATCCGAAAGAACAGCATATGCCTCAGAAATTTCTTTGAAATGTTCTCCAGCTTCTGAAGATTTGTTACGATCTGGATGGAATTTTAATGCTAATTTTCTATACTGCTTTTTGATCTCATCTGGCGAAGAGGTCTTAGATACTCCTAAAACCTCATAATAATCCCTTTTTGCAGCCATGAATTATTCCTTTATCATAATTATAGTATAAACGATTGAATTTGAAAAATTAGTTAGTTTTTGTTTCATCAGTTGAAGATGATTGAGTTGTTTGGTCATTGGCCCCAGCACCTTGTTGTCCTTCAGCACCTTGTTGTCCTTCAGCACCAGGTGGAGGTGAAGCATTTTTGTAAAGTTCTGTGGTTACTTCATTTACTTTTGATTGTAATGCTTCAAGTTTAGGCTTTAATTCAGATGGTTCTTTATCTAGAACCTCTCTAACTTCTTTTACAGCATCTGTGATTTTGATTCCTTGTTCTTGAGATATTTTATCTTTAAGATCATGATTAACTAATTTTTCTGTAGTGTAGATATAACTCTCTGCCTCATTTTTAAGATCAATTTTTTCTTTCTTCTTTTTATCTTCATCAGAGAATTTTTCTGCATCCTCTTTTAATTTTTCAATTTCATCTTTAGATAATTTTGATGTAGATTCGATTGTAATTTTTGCTTCCTTTTGAGTTCCAAGATCTTTTGCGGTTACATTAATAATTCCATTTGCATCAATATCAAATTTCACTTCAATTTGAGGGATTCCTCTTGGAGCTGGAGGTAAATCAGTAAGATTAAAGCTACCCAAGGAGACGTTATCAGTTGCCATTGGTCGTTCACCTTGAACCACATGAATAGTTACGGCTGTCTGATTATCGGCTGCAGTTGTGAAAACTTTACTCTTGGAAGTTGGAATAGTGGTATTTCTTTCAATTAATGGTTCACGTACTCCACCTAAAGTTTCAATTCCTAGAGTTAGTGGAGTAACATCAAGTAAAACTATGTCACTAGCAACATCGCCAGCAATAATTCCTGCTTGTATTGCTGCTCCCATTGCCACTGCTTCCATAGGATCAACGCCTGATTCAGATTCTTTACCGACAACTTCACCTACAAATTTTTTAACTAATGGAATTCTTGTTGGTCCACCAACCATGACAATTTTATTGATATCAGAAGTTGAGATTTTTGCATCTTCAAGTGCTTTCACAATAGAAGGTTTACATCGTTCAACAATTGGTCCAATTAACTCATCTAGTTTGGCTCTAGTTATTCTTAGTTCAAGATTTTTGGCACCTGATGATGGATCATGTGCAATAAAAGGTAAATTAACATCTGTTTCCATAACTGTTGATAATTCAATTTTGGCTTTTTCAGAAGCTTCTCTAATTCTTGTCATTGCAGTTGTATCTTGAGTAAGATCAACCCCCTCTTTTTTCTTGAATTCATCAACAATGAAATCAATTAGAACTTTATCCATATCTGTACCACCTAACTGAGTATCACCAGATGTACTCATTACTTCAAAAACTCCTCCACCCATTTCCATTATGGTAACATCCAAGGTACCACCACCAAAATCAAAGACAAGAATTTTCATGTCTTCTTTGGCTTTATCTAATCCAAATGCCAACGATGCTGCTGTTGGTTCATTAATAATTCTGACAACATCAAGCCCAGCAATTGTTCCAGCATCTTTAGTTGCCTGACGTTGATTATCATCAAAATATGCTGGGACTGTGATTACTGCTTTCTCAACAGGCTCACCAACAAATGCCTCAGCATCTTTTTTGATTTTTTGAAGAATAAATGCTGAAATTTGTTGAGGTTTGTAGTCTTTATCTAGAATTTTAAATGTATGATCAGAGCCCATTTTCCTTTTGGCTGCAATAATAGTATTGTCTGGATTTGTTACAGCTTGTCGTCGTGCAGGTTCACCAACTAAAAGTTCACCCTCTTTAGAAAATGCTACTACTGATGGAAACGCTTTTCCTCCAACAGTAGCTCCCTCTGCGGCAGGAATAATTGTTGGTTTTCCACCCATAACGACTGCAGCAGCAGAGTTACTCGTTCCTAAATCAATCCCTATAACTTTAGCCATATTTTATCATCCTTTTTTTGAAATTTCTACTAGTGTAGGTCTTATAAGCCTCTCGTGAGAAATATATCCCTTCCTGATCTCCTTCGTAATTGTGTTATCATCTAAATCAGGATCAGTAATAATTGATATAGCTTCATGAAAATTTGGATCAAAAATTTCACCTAGTGCATCAATTGGGATTACATGGTATTTTTTCAGCAGCGAATCCATATTTTTTAAAATAGAATCTAGGCCTTCAGTATTAATTTTACTGTCAGAAAAAACTTCCTTTGCTCTAATAAAGTCATCATAAATTTTTAAAAAATCCAATACAAATTCACCAACTTTTGCATTAACACCATTTTCTATATCAGATTGTGTTTTTCGATTGAGATTCTGGAAATCGGCTAATACATGTTTTAATTTTTCTTCATATTCAGATACTTTTTGTTTTTCTAAATCTAATAATTTTGAATGTTCTTCAAAACTTATTTGCAAAGATTCTGATTCTTCTGAAGAATCGTCACTTTCTGTTTGGTTTTCAGTTACAACATTAACAGGAATTTCATCAGAATTAGTTTCTCTTGACAATTCAAACAGAATAGTAATTTAGCTAATTTATACTATTATTGAATTGTCTCACATAAAGGATTAGCTTTGACAATAATTAGATCAGAATCCTGTTTAGTCTTTTCAATATTATCAAAATCAGATTTTGAACATGCAACAACAATTGTAGTTTTATCACTATGAAATAGATCAAAGTTTGGATCTTCATAAGCTTCAACATCTCCTATATAATCACGTAATCTTGAAGTTAAATTTTGAAGCATTTCAATTTTATCTCCACGCATTGCATGTTGATCAAGAGTCCAAGATAATGCAATTTTTGTTCTACTTGCTTTTAGATCGTTTTTCTTTAATGTTACACGAATTTCATCAATTAATCGTTTAATGTAGCCATCAATTCCCTTTACACTTCCATTAATAAGATACATGAGGGTGTTGGCTCCTTCAAATGATGAACCTAGGGATTTTAGATCAAAGAGTCCACTAACCATATTATCAAGGAATATTTCTTGAAAATCATCTGAAGAGAGATCATTCTTTGTAATTTCATCTTGTGCATACTTGCAGACCTCTAATACACTGCACAAACTAGAAAATTGAGATAGGACACTTATAGCATGAAAATGCTCTGAGGATGAAATAGCGACAAATCTTTTCTCTTTTTTACCCATAGTAAGTAAATCAGATAGTGTAGAATCCTCATTTCCATTAAAAGAACCAATAATCTTTGGTTGTTGATTTAGATCTTCTAATGGATAATAAAAATATGAAATTTGTTTTCCCACCTCAAAGCCTGTTACATGTTCCAGCAATGAAATGTTTTCATTGTTGCCTCCAAATCCTGTTGGAAGAGTGAAAACAACTGAACTGTTTTTCTTTAGTGATGTCACTGCATCCTTAAATTTGGAATGAATCTCGGTTTTGATGTCCTGTCCTGTTTTTCTAATTCTTGGAGTAAAGAAAAGATACTGAGCTTTAGAAATCGCCACGTCAATTGGTTCCATAGCTAATAGTGGTTCATCTTCTTTTAGAGAAGATACATTTGGATAGGTTTTAGCTATTTCTGCTTTAAGTGAAATTGCTGAAGGAGTTGACTCATCTATAATGTAGACATCTGCTCCTTTGATTGCCATTTGTGATGCAATGGCATATCCCTCTGTACTAAGGCCATAAACAACAACTTTTACTCCCCCCATTACACTTACGGCTATGTAATAGACTAAGAAAAACTTATTGAACTTACTTCAATTGTGAAATTACTTGAAAATATGGATAGACATTCTTACTCCAAAACAATTATTGTTTTCTGAACCAATTATAGAAAAATTAGGAAAAAAGCACGATCTTTTGTGTACTTCAAGAAAATATGTAGAAATTTCAAAATTAGCAAAAATCTGTGATTTTGACATTATTTTTGTTGGAAAACACGGTGGGGCTAACAAAAAAACCAAGCTTGAAGCCAGTATTGATAGGATGAGAAAGCTGTTTAGAAAAATTGAGTCATTTTCTCCGGATTTGACAATAAGTTTTTGCTCTCCTGAAGCAGCAAGAATTTCATTTGGTTTAGGAATAAAACACGTAGCATTTTGTGATTCGCCTCATGCAAATGCAGTTATGCGATTAACATTACCATTAATTCAAAAATTACTTATTCCCAATATTATCCCAAAAAAAGAATTTTCTAGATATGGGATTAATAAAAAGAATATTGTTTCATACAAAGCAATAGATGCAGCTGTTACTATCAAAAGAAAAATAAATCAAAATACATCATTACCATTTAAAAATAATGAACGAAAAAATATTTTGATTAGGTTAGAAGAAGAAGAGGCATCATATGCATCAAGATCAAGTAAAATAATTCCAATTATCAGACAAGTTGTAAATGAATACAGTGAAGAAAATATTGTAATTTTAGGTAGATATAACCAACAAATTAAAAATATTCAAAAAATTATTGGTAAAAAAGCTAAAATGGTAAAAATGTCATTTGATGGAAAACATTTGCTGAACAATACAGATGTTTTCATAGGATCTGGTGGTACTATGACAGCAGAATCTGCTTTAATGGGAATTTCAACAATATCATATAACGCAACTCCAAATATCATTGAAAATTTTTTGGTGAAAAAATATTTGGTGAAAAGGGAAACAAATCCAAAAAGAATTTCTAATTATATTAAAAAAAATTTTCAATCAACAAATAATGTAAATCAAAGAAGAGCTAAAAAAATTGTAGATAAAATGGAAGATCCTATTCAAAAATTAATCAAAGTAATCAAAGAATAATTTTAATTTCATTTAAGAGTCAAATTCAAATAAAAAGTTCATTAAGGGAATGAGAGTGCTGGATTTAGCAGCCCGGTAGTGTAGCGGTCAAGCATATGGGCCTTTGAAGCCCGTGACGCCAGTTCGAGTCTGGCCCGGGCTACTATTTTTGATAAATGATTTCTCAACAGAATAAAATGTGGTTAATTCATCTTAAAATTGAGACAAATGACAGACCTAATTTTAGGAATAGGAGAAGTAGGCTCCACACTACGTGAATTGCTATCAGAGAGAGGTTTTAGTTGTATTGGAATTGATATTAAAAAATCTAGAGAGAAGAATTTAGAAACTTTAAACAAAAATCCCAAATTTTTGCATGTGTGCTTACCAGGAGAATTAGATAAATTTGCAGAAACAGTGTTAGAACAAATCAAGAAAAATCAAAATTTGAAAGCTGTAATTATCCACTCAACAATTAAACCAGGAACAACAAAAAGCATACAAGATAAAATAGAGATTCCAGTATTTTATTCTCCAGTAAGAGGAATACACAAAAGATTCCTAGAAGATGTTAAAAGATATACAAAATTTGTTGCCTGTGATTTGGAAATTGATAAAAATATTAAATCAGAGATTGAGAATAGATTCAAAAAAGTTCAGTGGATGACAAATACAAAGACTGCAGAATTTGCTAAAATTCTAGTAGATACTACTTACTATGGTTGGCTAATTAATTATGCTCAAATAACTAAAATGATTTGTGAGAAAGAAGGAATTGATTTTGATGAGATGTGGGAATTCTCTGATGAGATTCATGAATATTTAGGAAATCGACCGAAAATGTTTCCAGGTATTATTGGAGGACATTGCGTAATTCCAAATCTAAATTTGATAGATTATGAAGAGTTTGATGAAATAAGAAAAATCAATGAACTGTATAAAAAATTCAAAGAGGGAAAATACTAGAAATCTAATCTTGTTAATAGTTTAGTGGCAACAACAAATAGAATAGATGCAAGAACAACTAAAACTCCCATCTCAATTATTATAAAATCAGTAATATTACCAAAAATCCCTGCTCTGACTACATCAACAAGATAGGTTAATGGATTTACATAGAAAACACTTGCAAGAGGTTCAGGCGCTCCTTCTGCAGGATAAAATGCAGTACTAACAAAGGCAAAGAAAAGAAATGACGTGTTAATAATTACATTGAAACCTTCACTTGAGTGTATTCGAGTCGAAATTATTGAGGCAATAGAGCCAAATAGAATAGAGCCTGTAATTGCTGCAAAAACTATCATTGGAATAGTGAAAAATGAAAATTCAATTGAATTAAAAAATACTGGATATCCTACAAATGCAATTAATGTAGCACTAATCAAACCAACAATTCCGACGGTGACGATATTGCTGAGGATATAATGAGCCCTGGTAAATGGCCCTGACATGATTTGTTCAAACATTCCATGCCTACGATCGTTCCAAATTATTATTCCAGATACAAGAGTGCTATTCATAATGTTAAATCCAATCATTCCTGATGCAAGAAATGCTGGATAAGCAAGATCTTTGCTTCCAAATGGAACTTCTTTAATTAATGAAGTATAAGCAAAACCTGCGACAAAAATATAGATTAAAGGAAATATAATTTGCCAAATCAGAAATCCAGGATTTAATGAAATCGTTAAATTTCTGTTTACTAGTCTAATGATTGGATGCATTATCTTCCACCATTTTTAGAAATATTTCTTCAAGATTTGTTGGCACTGCAGAAAGGTCTTCAATTTCAATCGTATTTTCATTGAGAGCCTTGAGAACTTGGAGTAAGACTAGCTCGGATTCGTTTGAATGAATAGTAATGTTGGTTCCAGTGTTAAAGTCTATTTGACAATCCTTGATTCCTGAAAGAATTTTAGAAATTTTATCTTCTTTTGTCATGA
>JAOTZM010000064.1 GCA_029861345.1 Candidatus Nitrosopumilus sp. | reverse complement strand
ATGTCAGTAGATTATGAGATGCCATTTGGTCCACTAGGAGCAATTATGGATAAAGCAAAATTTGCAAAATCTGCTGAGAAAGGAATGGAGACAGCTCTTTACAACGTTAGAGGTTTACTAGAAGGAAATGGTTCGATTCCAGTATACATTACACTAGATGCATACCAAAAACTTCTTGCCGAAAAGAAAAAGATGAATGATGTTCCAGTTTCAACTGCACTTACAGCAATTATTGAAAAGTACAATGAAATTGAAGCTAAAGCACAAAACTAAATTTTCCTTTATTTTCTAATCTTAAGATTAATAACAACTCTGGACTTTTCTATTTTGGTGGGTCTATGGCGCAGCCAGGTAGCGCACAGGACTCTTAATCCTGCTGTCGAGGGTCCGAATCCCTCTAGACCCGCTACGTATCATGGTCTTAAAATAAACCCACTTTCATGACTTGACACAACGGGAAGATCCTTCACTTGTTGAACTTAATTCAGAATTTTATCTAGGAATTCTTTTCAGTATCTGAATAATGGTAAATTATTGTCCTACAAGGTTTGTTGCCTTTGTAAGGATTAAGAATTTAGAAAAAACTAATCAAAAACAATCTGCAAACTTCTCCACAGAACTTCTCATACTTGAATCATATTCAACATGTTTTGATGATTTCTCTACTATGTCAAAAAGAGAAGAGTTTGGAATTACGCATTTTTTTAGTTTGGATATGATATTGTTCACAGTCGTCTTTCGGCTATCAGCCAGAATTGTTGTAAATCCATCATCATTTGTTTTTAGCATGTCCCATAACATAGTAACTGAAAATTTATCATTTGGTTTAGATTCTTGCAAGACTTTGAGAGTATTTTTTGAAATCTGAAGAATCTTCCCACATCCTTCCTCAGAGTATGCATGGTTCAGGAATTGTCTGCATTCATTGCCAGTCATGGTTATTTTTACGAGTGTATCTTTTTTGTCTAATACAAAGATTCGGCGAAGATCTGACAGTCTGAGAATATTTCCTATTTTTCTATCTCCCCTGAAATGACCAGAATTTATCAATGTAATATCAGAATTTGTAAAATCCAGTACACAATCTGTAATAAAATTCCCGAAATTAGTTGAGCCCTTTCTTAATTGTAGTTCTGTTGCATCAAGAATTGTGTTTGCTTTGAATTGCTTGACAATCCTATCGGATTTTGGTTCATCTAGATATTTCTTAAGCTCAAATTCCCACTGTTTTATCTTCTCCTGTGTTTCTGACTCTGGATGGAATTTTGATAGTTCAGTAGAATTCATTACAACTATATGTTCCGGTAAATGGAATGTCTTTTTAAAATCAAGACATCTAGGGATTCCAATAATTTGCACTGTCCTGCAATTTGATTGTCCCTTCAATAGAATTGATTTTGGGCTTTCCTCACTATATTGTAAAACCTCATTGTGATCATGCCCCCCAAGTAGATACACATACCCATCCCAGTTTCTTTCAAGCCATCTTTCTAGTCCCACATCTTCTTTGTTACTCATATGAGATAAAATAATCAGATGATTGATTTTTGGATAATTTTTCTTGATGTTAAAAACTATTTGTTTTAGTGATGATTCTATAGGAGTTATTTCTAAACCATTCTGTTTTGCCTTTCTGAGTGTATCTTTTCCCACAATTCCTGTCATTGCAGCAAATGGTTGATTGTGTTTATCCTTACAAATCACATAATCTGAGATCTGTAAACTGCTGTCCTTTTTTAGAATCTTTATGTTTGTACACACAATTTTAAATAATGCCTCAGACATTCTTTCTTTGAGAGATTTGATTCCTCCATCAAAATCATGATTGCCCAAAGTACAGTAATCAAATTTACAGATATTTAGAACCTCTACCATCTGTCTTCCTTTGAAATAAACACTCATCAATGACGGATATAGAAAATCACCTCCGTGCAAAACAAATACAGGAATTCTGTTTTTCTGAACAGTACGGTTTGACTTTATATGATTTATCAAAGAGTGGAACCGAGCAAACCCGGGAAGATCAACTTCATTATTTGTTCTTGATTCTTCTATGAAATAAGTATCAGTGACATGAATTAGGATTATTTCAGGATTTTTAGTCAGAAGTTTTTCAATTTTATCAATTCGTTTATCCTCTTCCACAAAGCCCAACTCCTCCATCTCTATCTTAGATTTAGCATGTCTATGATCTCTTTATCTTTGGCGATAATTGTCAATTTCTTGCTAATCAAATATTTTGTATTTCTAACAGGTGATAATGTCTTTTATTGTAATTCAAATATTGAATATAACCATAAAAAAAGTAAAAAATTAGTGGAATCTAGGCAGATTTTTGGACATTCTGTTGCTTTAAACTATGTATAACTTCTTGAAAGTTCTGTGTCATAGTTTTGTTGTATTTTTCATACATATCTTTCCAATAATCCGCATATGCCTTTGGAGAACCATATCCAAGATCCTTCCAGACGTTTTCCCAAGATTTTAGATACCATGAGGACAAGTCATTTTTTCCTGATAGATTCCAACCCTCTTGCCATAATTGATGATATTTTTTCATAGCATCCGTGTTGTTTGTTTGTGCAGATCTTTGAATTCCTTCTGCATACATTTTGATAGCATCAGAGGTAGCTTTTTGCCATTGTTGATATGCTGTAATCCATGTATTTACAGTCTGTTCATATTCATTCAAATGGGTATTTTGTGTAGTTGATGTTTTGTCGGTATTAGATTCTGTTTTTTCCACTATAAAACATAGTAAACATAATTGAAAAAGTTATTGGAGTAAAGTTAACCCCTTATTTGATAACAAATTGAATTATCTACAATAACTCCTAGTAATATCACATGTTAACAAGATTTGAATGCTTTACTCAACGACTTATACTAAATCATATTTACTAGAACCAACTAAAAATAACATAAAGCAAATTAGCCGATAGAAAATAAAATTTTATGTAGAAAATTCAAGGAGATCCTAACGAGAAATAATTTCTTAATTTAATCTATGTCTAGTTTAGAGTTGCGATTGCTTTAACAATGTCTGTTTTGCTTAAAACTCCAATTAAATCCCCTTTATCTGATAAAACCCCCCCTCCCTTGATTTTATTGTCTAAAAGTAATTGAGAAGCTTTTGCTAGATCATCATAATAATTTACAGTAATGATCTCATTGTTCATGACTTCATCAGCTTCGAGTGTTTGTCCCAATCCATGTTCTGATTCGAAACTTTTTGGAAATATTTTGTCTCTTTGAATTCCCATAGATATTACAAGATTAAATAAATCTCGAAATGTTATGATACCAATGGGAATTTCCTCTTTATTTCTTACAATCAAGCGAGATATTTTATCCTCTGACATTTTTGAAATTACTTCACTTAGCAATGCATCAGAATAAACCCAAGAATAATGTGCGGACATGTATTCACCAACTATTTTTTCATTTTGATGGTTTTTTGCAAAATCCCTTACAAGATCTGTTTTTGTTATAATACCTACAATATCATTATCTTTAGACGTTATTGCAAGTGAACCAATTCCATTTTCAAGCATTGCTATTGCACACTTTTGAATCTCCATGAATTTAGAAATTGTCAGTATTGGTTTTGTCAGTTCGTTTAATGGGATTTGTTGTAATGTTCTATCTGATTTATCGTTAAGAAGAAATAAACCTAGATCCTTCTCTGTTATGATAGAGGTTACATTTTCATTTTCTGTAACTAGGACTCTGCTTATTTTTTTATCGAGTATAATATTTGTAACATCAGCTATTGTCGATTCTTTGTTTATGGTTATTGGAATACTCATCAATTCTTCTAACTGTGACATTGTTCGTTAGAATTTGATTTGGTAATAAAAAACACTCTTCAATTATCATGGCCGATTCTAATCTATTAGATCCAAAATTTGTATCTAATCCCTCTAAGGAATAAAGAATTATGCAGTTCGATAGGTATACAAATACAATTATCTCTTCTGTGGAATCAGTAGGTAAAGAAAATGAAAGACAACGTATGTGATCTTTGCAATGGTTCAGGAATATTCCTGTCAAATCAATGCGTATTTTGTAACGGTACAGGTGAATGGAATCAAGCAGCTCAAGGATATATCAAGAATCATATCTGTCAATGCATCATTTTGGATAGAAAATTTTGTCCTGTATGTAACAAACCTTGCCACCATGATACTACATTAAACCCAAAACAAAAAATAGATCCAGGATATGGAGGCACGTCTTCCCGCGATTCGTACAAGAAAGAAGTTGTTGTTGTTTGATAATATCAATACATTGTCATTATTGTTAACACACAATTCAAAAAAATCTATTCAAATTACTAATAGTAATGAAAAGAAAATATTAAGAAGAAATCTCTGGGAAAAATAATTCTATTACCTGTACCATTTTACTACTAAACCATTTAGTACTATTTGCACTATAATTAAAAATTACAGTTTTCTTAATAGAGTAAATCTACTTTTATCTGGATCTATATCTTCATGCATATCCACATTACTTACAATTTTTACCTTATAGTCCTGCCATCTTTTGTACATGTTACGAAACTTATGATTTTCATCAATCTGTTTTTCTGTTTCTTCAAATTTTTCACAATTCATAATGTATTTTCGAGCTACTCTATACATCTCTGCAATTCCTTTTTCTAAGGTATCCTCATCTAAATAATTTAGGAGCTGATGAGTAAAAACAAAGTCTATGGATGAATCCTCAAATGGTAAATCAGTAATATTTCCATTCTTAAAATTTGCAATAGTTAATTCTTCTTTTGCTATATCTAATGCATTATCATTCAGATCAATTCCGTGAATTTGAAAAGTATCAGGAAATAGTCTTAAATCTATTCCAGTCCCGCATCCAATCTCTAGAACACTTGTACAACGTAAAGAAATAGCCAAATCCCTTGTAAATTTTGCAAATTCTTCATTGTATCTTGCTTCGTTCTCATTTGTGTATCTATCCCAAAATTCCTTATTATAGCTCATAGAATTTTTCAAACAAAGCTGTATTTGATGCTAATTATTCAGTGCTGACATTTGCATGGTATCAGTTTTGTATCAAAAGTACAATCATGGGGTCCATCTGATTTTCCATGTGTCGGGATTTCCTTCATACAGTCCTCATGGCGTCCTTTTCTACAAAACCAACAAATCTCCTGAGTATCACCTGCTACACATGAATCCATGATTTTTAATTATTTTTGTGGGTAAAAAACTTCGTGGATAATTAAATAAACGTTAACCATGACAAAAATCTTTTATCTTTACCCATAGTCACATCTGTAAATGATTTTTGTGATGCTTTAGTAATATTTCCCATTTTCCCATTTCCAATCTTTACTTTGTCTATCTGCGTTACTGATTTTATCTCAGCTGCAGTACCTGTCATGAAGATCTCATCAGCTGTATAGAGATCATCTCTTTCTAGATCCCGCTCAATTACAAAGCCACCATTTTCTTCGATGATTTGTATAATACTATCTCTTGTAATTCCTTCTAACACTCCTGCAGAGAGAGGAGGTGTTTGAATGACATCATCTTTAACAATAAAGATATTTTCAGCACTCCCTTCAGCAACTTTTCCATTTGAATTTAACATTATTGCTTCATCATATTCATTTTCTAATGCTTCTATTCTTGCAAGTGCTGCATTTGCATAGTTTGAAGCTGCTTTTGCTTGCATGGGTTGAGATCTTGAATCAATTTTTATCCAACTTGATACTTTACATTTTGCTCCTGAGAATTTACCTGCTTTTGATTCCCCCATCTTCCATTCCCAACATGCAACTGAAACATCTACTTTATTTTGGGTAGGAGTTAATCCCATGGTCCCATACCCGTAATATGCCAATGGTCTAATGTAACATTCTTTGTGTCCACTGGACTTTACAGTTTTTACTATGGCGTCTGAAATTTCTTTTTTTGTGAATTGCATTTTCATTGAATATAATTTTGCAGATTTGAAGAACCTATCAACATGTTCAGGAAGTCTAAATATAGCAGAACCATTTGGTGTATTATAGCATCTGATACCCTCAAAGATTGATGTTGAGTAATGTAATGCGTGAGTAAGTACATGAACTTTGGCATCTTTGAATGGTACTAATTTTCCATTCATCCATATTTTGCCAATCTCTTTCATAGGAGAAGAAAAAAACCCTGCTAATTTAAAGAATTATCTTTGAGTGTAGTTTTTGCCAAATTTGTAAACTACATATCTGATGAAATTCAAACTTTAGTATGGAATGGATTTTTGGTTTTGCAGCAATTGCTCTTCTTATAATAGGTCTAGTTGGCCAGGCATTTGAAATGAGAAAGATTCGTTTAACTAACAAAGATGAGGAATTAGCCTCAGCTTCAATTTTTGCAAATAAGAAGAATTTCAAGTGGTATGCAATACTTGGAGTTGGAATTATCCTCTGGTATGTAGCTGAGCGTATGTAATCTAATCTATATAGATCAGCTCTAAATACTAGAAAATTTAACTAATACCATCGCGTGTTTTGGGTAACGCCGGACTAAATCTAGATAACG
Organism: Candidatus Nitrosopumilus sp.; assembly: GCA_029861345.1. Classification (GTDB taxonomy): domain Archaea; phylum Thermoproteota; class Nitrososphaeria; order Nitrososphaerales; family Nitrosopumilaceae; genus Nitrosopumilus. The sequence continues at coordinate 2,134 of JAOTZM010000064.1, read as the reverse complement.
GTCCAAGAACAAACCCTTGATGGCGCTACAGGTGTAAACCCGTAACGCCACATTTACATTAAATAAAATTAATTTCTGAAATTTCTTGGTGTATTGCATTAATTGCTTTTTTAATATTGTCATCTGTATCTTCTACTACAATAATTATTCGTGAGGTCTCTTCTTGTGCATCCATATTCAAAATGTTTAATCCTGTTTCACCAATCTTTGCACTAGTCCTTGAAGCTACTTGTTGAACTCTCCACATTTCATCACCAATTAATGTGATTACCCCTCTGTTGTATGTAATTGTAGCAAGAGAATCAAATCCTAACAAATATTTTTCATTTCTTTTAACATAATCTCCATCTAAGAACAATATTCTGGAAAATTCAATTCCGTCTTTAGCAAATGGTGATAAAATCACAAACTCACTGTAACGTTTGTCTTTTTCTAAAGATGTTAACAATTTTTGAACAGAGTTTGTTTCAATTCTAAATATAGCACAATTTTCTTTCCCTGTAACTATCTTTATTGGATGTCCTTTTTGTTCATCTAAAACTCTCTTTATAGTAGTTGTTTTATCTGGATTTTTCATATTCGTAACAGTAATTGGCATATCAACTCCATTTTCTACAATTTCTTTTATTGCAATGGGATCCAAGATTTTCATTCCAAACATTCCTGCTAATCTTGCTTCATTGTATGATAATTCAATCACATCCCTTAATCCAGATACCACACTTTTTGGATCTGCAGAAACCACTGCGCTATCTTTCTCAAAATCTATACTAGTTTCATATTTTTTGTGAAATAATATTCCTAAATCTGCTGCGGTTCTATCTGATCCTCCTCGTTCATATGTCGTTGTGACATTATCTACTGTTTTTCCAATAAATCCACCAATAGTAACTACTTCGTTTTTTTCTACTAATTCTACTATTTTGCCCATTCTTTCCTTTGATTCTGATATAAGAAAATTTGTTGATTCTATATTGTTATCTGTAATGATTGGCCAATCCTCAAATCCTACAGTATCTGCCTCAACTCCATTACTCCTTAGAATGTAGTTCATCACATGGGACATCAAAATTTCGCCTGAAAATGCCAGCGCTCTTGAACGTACCTCATCTCCAAATTCCTTGTTTTCATATGCCTCATCAAGGGCTTTTTGTGCCTTTTCTAAATGTGAATTAATGTTATTTTTGCAGTTTTCAGTATTTTCTAAATTAATCATTTCCAGTATTTTTTGATATGTTGATTTTACACTATTTAATGATGGAGTTCTTCCACTTTCTGCATTTCTTCCTTGCTCTAAAACCATGTCAGTAAGAGAACGCTTTTTTTCATTATACAATGTTAATGGAGCTGAAAAAACAGCAATTATTTTAGAATCTTTTTTCAAATCCTTGATGCGTTGAACAATTTCTGGAATATAGACGCCATCTGGTCCTATTGCACTTCCGCCAAATTTTGCTACTACTAACTTAGTCATGGTATCTTTTCAAAATTCAATGACTATCTATTAAGCATGTGATTGTCAATTCATTAATTTTCTAATAATATTTGATGCATTTTTTGCACCATCAGTGTTAACGGGATTTCTTTTTTCTTCAAGCTTTTCTGGAATTAGTATATCAAGCCTGTTGATATCATCAAAAACAAATCCTTGTTCTTTTGCATTATCTTCTTGTTCAAAATGATCTTTTATTGGTATGAATATTGCAGGTGTTCCATAGGCATTAGCCTCATCCATGGTTGATTTTCCAGCCAAGGAAATTAATAAATCTGCAGCAAAAATTAACTCGTGTAGGTTATCCACAAATCCTAGATTTCTAACATTTTCAAATTTTTTACTTACTGCTGGACCTGATATTAAAATTACTTGAATGTCTTGATTTATTTTTGATATGGCCTCTATTGCTTTTTCAATAAGAAATAATCCCGCGCCAGTACCTCCTATAGAAATAACAATTGTTTTTTTTCCAAACGAGAATTTTTTCCGAAGTTCTTCTCTTGAAAAATTTATTTGTCTAACTATTGGACCTACTCTTTTGATGTTGTCATGATCATTTCCATTTTCAGGAATAATTACTAGATCACATTTTTTTATAATTTCTTGCATCGATTTATTCATCTTTTTTTCAATAAATGA
>JAOTZM010000162.1 GCA_029861345.1 Candidatus Nitrosopumilus sp. | reverse complement strand
GAACTTTCATTGTAGATGGAAGTATAATTACTTCCCCATCAATTACATTCAATCCTTTTTCTTTGCCTTCCTCACTTTTTTCAAAAAACATTTCCATTCCAAGACAAATTCCAAGAACAGGCATATTACCCACATAATCTTGAAATTGAGTCTTGGAAAAATCTCTTATGCTGCGAATAGCAGGATCAAAGTTTCCTACACCAGGAAGTAACAAACCAGAATATTCATTGGGTTTATCAAAATCAGTTATTACATCAACTAAAGCTCCTGCTTTCTCAAGTGAATTTTTCAAGCTGAAAATATTTCCGGCACGATAATCAAAAATAGCTACCTTAACCATTACATTGAACCTTTTGTACTTGGAATTCCTTTTTGTTTTTTATCTAATGTAGATGCATTTCTAAATGCAACAGCGAGTGATTTTATAGCTGCTTCAACTTTATGATGATCATTATCACCATACTTTACAGTAAGGTGTATACAGCTATTAAGATTTTGAAGTAATGATTGAAAAAAGTGTTCCAGATCTTCTTTGGAGACGTCTTCAATTTTAGTTCGCTTTATTGACAAAGTTAATTTCCAAAATGGACGTTTTACTAAATCAATTGAAGCTTCAGCTAAAGATTCATCCATTGGAACAGATGCATAACTAAATCTTGTGATTCCAGTTCTGGAGCTCAATGCTTTATCAAGTGTTTGTCCTATTGTAATTGCAGTATCCTCAATTAGATGATGTTCAATTCCGTCATTTGATTTTGCATCAACTTTCAAATCCATCATACCATGTTTACCAAAAGATACAATCAAGTGATCAAGAAAATTAATGCCAGTTTTGATGCTGGTTTTTCCGGTTCCATCTATGTTGACAGATACCTGAACACTAGTTTCCTTGGTACTTCGTTTAATTGATGCCTTTCGTGGTTTCATATTTCTTACAGTTTTGTAATCTGCTTTATTCTAAATTTAACACCTTCGGCAGTAGATTGATTGAATCTAATACCAGAGAAGCACCACTTCGCTCAAATAATTCAAGTTTCTGTATGGGGTTTTTGCTTGTACCAATAATACCACAAAAAGTAGCTTTGTTTCCAAAATCGGTGACCTTTTTTGCCATGATAAAATCTTCCATAGAATCTCCAACATAAAGGGTGGAGACACTATTCATTCCTTGGATGGAATCTAAGAGAGGTTTAGGATTTGGTTTTGCAATATCTCTGGATTCATCTTCTAAAAATACAGAATTTTTCAGGTCGAATTTCTCCAATAAAGTCTTCAAAGAATAACTAACAGATTCTTTTCCTCTACCTGTTACCATAGCAATTTTTGAACCGAATCTTTTTTGTAACTTTTCAATTAGTAAATCATTTAAGATTACATCATCCTGTTCAATTAAACCAGGTTCAGAAAATTTCGAAGATTTTCTAAATAATTTTTGATATAATTCAGGTCCGTAAAAAAGTTGATCAAATATTTGATACAGAGGGTTTTCATGATGAACACCGGGATAAGATAATTGTTTTTTAATTTCAGATATATCAACTTCCTTCTCAAGATATTTTTCTACAGATTCAATGCCAGTAGAATCAGCATTTTTGATTACATCAAAGATAAAATCTGTTTGATTTTTTTCTAATTTTTTTGCAGCCACTATAGAAATTATTGCGGCATATGTAAGATCAACTTCATCATTAAACCCCCCAGTTGATTTGAATCCATCAATAATTTTAAAATTCACATCTATTGAGTCGCTGATTTTTGCAAAAGTCTCTAAAACATATTTAGTTGTTTTAATGATAGCCAAATCATATGATTTTGTAATATCGATTAAAACACCATCACAATCAAAGATTATAGTATCTATTTCATCAAGGGCATCAATACCAAAATTATCAATGAAGATTCCATCAGATTTTTTTGTTAGAGTCATCTCAATAAATCACGAACAGCTAGTAAAAATTTAGAGTTCATCTCTTTAGTTCCAATTGTTACTCTAAGACAACCTTCATGATTTCCTATTTTTCCTAATTTACGAATTGAAATTCCTTGTTCGGCTAGTGCTGAATAGATTCGTTTGTAGGATCCCTGAGCATCAAAAAGCACAAAATTAGCCTTAGAATCAAAGACTTCAAAGCCATCGTATTTCTTTAAATTTTCAATAATTCTTTGTCTTTCAATTTTGATGCTATCCACCGCATCTTTCATAATATTTGATTTTTCTAAAGCTTGAATTCCAGATTCGATAGTTATTGTGCTTAGTGGATATGGATATTGTAAGATGTTCATGAAGATATTAGTGAATTTTTTATTTGCAATAAAATATCCGAGTCTCAGACCTGCCAATCCAAATGATTTTGAAATAGTTTGTACAACAATTAGGTTTTCTTGGGTTTTTACCATATTTGCTAGAGAATAATCACCAAATTCTCCATAGGCCTCGTCAAGTATCACAAGGCCATTAAAAGATGTAATGAGTTGTTGTAATTCATTTTTTGAAAATTGAAATCCTGTGGGATTATTAGGAGAATCAAGATAAAGAATATTTGCATTTTCAGATTGTTTTACAAAATCTTTAATGTCTAATTTCATATTTTGAGAAAATGGTATTGCAATTAAAGGAATCGAATATAACTTACATCGCTCTTCAAAGAATCCAAAAGTAGGATCAGATGTAAGAACTTTGGTTTCTTTTGATGCAAAATTAGAAAGTATTAAATCCAAAATTTGATCAGAACCATTACCTACACCAATCATTGAAGAAGGTATTTTAACAAACTTAGATATCATATTGATTAGGTGTTCGACACCACCAAGTGGATACTCTCTTACGTCAGAATTTTTTCTTGCTAAAGAAATAATATCATTTTGAAACTGTTTTGGAATAACATAGTTTTCATTTGAATCAAGTTTCAGTGAACCCTGAAGAAGTTCAGGTTTTTGATAACCTCCAATGGAAGAAAATTTCTTTATTTTTTCATCAAACCAATTTATTTTCATTGTAATCTGCCTCTAACTGCTTCAAAGTGATTAGGAAGTCCTTCATCTTGAGTTAAAATATCAAGGTATTTTGAAATTTTGGATAGTGACGATTTTGAGCAAGTTACTTGAGTGTTAATCTTGATAAAGTC
>JAOTZM010000020.1 GCA_029861345.1 Candidatus Nitrosopumilus sp. | reverse complement strand
CATAATTTGTAATTTCACATTTTGGATAGTTTACAGTTATAATTACTGAATTATCACCAGATAAAACATCAATGCTGACATCAAATAATTCTGGAGGTCTTCCTGGATTGATAGTCTCTTCTACAAGTTGGTAAAATTCAATTTTATCTTTACTAGGAATTGACTCTAAAGAAAAGTATGTATCAAATCCTAAACCATGAAATGATGTTATGTATTTTGGTTGGTCTCCAGGTTCAATTTTAGAAAATGTTTGAATTATAATTGATTCTGGTAATTCTCCACCTGAAATAGTTACTAGATAAGATTTGGCACGAGAAAGATCATTTGGGATTAATGGGTATTGAAATTTAGAAATAATTTCTTCTGGCTCTACAATTTCAGGAACAGTTTGTTTAGATTCCTCAATGGGTTCAGCAACAATTTTTGTAATACCTAGCTGAGTCCATCTGTGAGCAGTACCTTGATCAATGCAGATTGAATTTGGATTGGTTATTCTAACTACCTCAACTTCGCCTGAGGGACAAACTAATTCTTCAGAATAAGAAAAAGGCAAAACTGGAGTAATTCCTATTGATAAAATAATTGGAATAAGTGCAAAAATTACTAATTGCATCAGGGGTTTTAAATAAAAATCAAATTTAAAGGGTTGGTGTTGAATTCAATAAGATTTGAAGTTATTTGTAAACTAATTTGGTTCCATAATAGGGAACCGTACTTTTAGTTCAGCACTCCATGAAAAATAAATTTTTTAGAAAATACTATTGTTGAAAATAATAGAAATACAAATGATGTCATTAAGATACGGATTCATTTTTTGATAGTACTGCAAATGTAACTATTAAGTCAAAAAGAGAAACTGGTTTGCACGCCAAATACTGTTTACCGAGTATTGGCCCAGTCATGAAAACTAATTTAGTATTGTTCCCCAACCACGTTTTTCAAGTTTTTCTGAAGACTGTAGGTATACACAAGCTAAATCTTCTGAATATTTCTTCATCAGTATAAATCCAAATTTGCATTCACTAGTTTCAGGTTGAATTGCATTTACAATTGCTGGAAAATCAAGGTTTGAAAATATCCCGCCTCCAAGATTTTCAAATCTTATAGTAATTGGACCTGATACATCATCAGGAACTAAGAAATCAAGTTGTGTTGTTTTTGTTTGAGGATTTGTAGACAATCCACGTTTGTGAAAGATTTCCTCATCACCACGAATCACTGTAAAGTGGTAATCAGTTGGAACAGGTTTGTCTTTGGTGTAGATATCAAGAATTTCAATTAAAAATCTTGTTTCAGCACCTGCTACAATTTCTTCAGGCTCCCAGCTAAGATTGATTCTGTATCGTCCACCATGTGTAAGTGAGCTAAATGGAGCATCAGGATCAGTTGGCACAAATAGATATTCCAAAACTGAAGGACGAAGGCCGTTTTCATCAGATAGTTTGTCAGACAGTTCATTGAATTCATCCCATTGAGTTACAAGATGAACTTGAAGATCTTTCTCTAATGCAAAATCAACATTGAATATGCTTTCTGTTTGGTCTATCTCATTAACGTATGCTGAAAAATTCTCATATCTAAGATCACCAAGACTTTTTGGGATGAGAATTTCATTGTGCACAAAAAACCTATCTTCTTTTGTGTGCTCAGGCCACGAATAGGGCATCAAAAATGTAATTTCACGAGTTTCTGAATTATAACTGAAATTATATGGTTTATCATAGTATCCAATTAATCCAAATTCCTGTATTCCATAGTTTAGAGTATTGATTTTGAAGAATTCACTTGAAGGAAAAGAGAGTCCAGAATCAAATACAACTGGTTCTTCTAGTTTCTCAGAGTAACTTCCAGCAGTAAGAATTTTAATTTCAAAATCATACAGTCCTCCTGGAACCTCAGAGGAAAGTAAGTTTGGAATGTTTTTCATTTTTGCATTTTTTAGTTTTTGAGGATTTTCAAATTCAGAGTCTCGTTGTTCAATAGTTGAAAAGGTCTTGTTTATCATATCCATATCAAGAATCAAAACACCGTCATCAGATTCAAATGAATTCTCAAAAATTGTGTTTTCATTCTGAGAAACTTTGATTAGAAAAGTAACTTCATTTATCAATTCGTCAGTTTCAGAATCTATCAACTCAAAGAAAATCTCTCTATGATTCTGTTCAGTTGGAGATGTAGTGGAATAGAGATTCAACAAAACCCCTTGTCCTTCAAATGTTTCAGATTGTAAGATGTCAGAAGTCAATCCATGACCATAAACATTACTGGTAAAGTTTCCAAGTGCAAAGGCAATACCAAATAGAACTAAGATTAGAAATAAGAATTTACTTGAATACATGCTAAGAAGTCTATTGAGTTTCTTTTAGTTTTTCTTCTTTGATTGATTTCCAATCAATTCTTGCATCTTCTAACCATTCAGATATAACAAATTCTGAGCCTGTAATTTCACCATCCACAGATTTGTATTCAGGATAAGCGTTTTTGACAATTTCAGTGGGTCTTGAAATAATATAATCAGGAGTAACATTGATGGTCACAAGGTCTTCGCCATACAAAGATGGTCCATCATATGTGGTTCTCAATAATTCAAATGATTCTGTAATGACTTCTTGAGTTAGAATGACATGATACAATACTGCTAATCTTGGATTTGTCATATCATAAACAACTCCTGCTGCATCAGGTGGGGTGTGAATTTCTTCTGAGACCCATATTGCAATTTCAAGTGGCATGCCAGTGATATCAGACATTGTTTGTCCAGGAATAAAGCCTTCATGAATTAAAACATCAACATTTTGTGAATTTTCAACTAGGAATTTGTTTGGTTCAGTATCACTTGAAAATACAAATGACAAGTCATTCCAGTCTAGTCTGAAGCTTACTGCACCATCAAGTATGTGAATAGCAGGAAATGAAGTAATTGTAACACCATTTTCTTCATAAATTACTTGAGTTTTGCTAAAATCAAACTCATGTGTGTTAATTGACATTCCTTGAGTTGGAATTCCTACTTTTCTACTTTCTAAATCCCATTGACCAGCTGCTAATGTATGTTCTACAAAAACTTCTGTTCCCAACTCATGATTAGGTCCTGATGGTCCATAAACTTCAAGAGGCACACTACGACCAGCAAAACCTCCCTGAGCCCACAATATACCAAGATCACCTGCATGATCCAAATGAAGATGTCCTAGGAAAACTTTGTTTAATTTATCTACATCAATTTGCATTCCATTAACCCTGCCAATGGAATCAGCTCCCAAATCAAAAAGAAATACATCACCATTTCCCAGCTCAACTATTACACAAGCAGATGCTTGTTGATAAACAGGAAAAGGCATTCCAGTTCCACAAAATGTTATTCGCATTTCATCTTCACGTAATTCTTCTGTTCCCACAACATATTTTTCAGAAAATTCTCTGTCAGGAGTTCCAATTACTGGAGTTACTGTAAGGGCTCTATCTCCTCCATCCACTTGAGGAACAAGAGTAAGTTCTGCGGCAAAATCAATTTCATCTCCTGGCATGTATCTCATATCCATGACACTTTCTTCAGGAGCATCTTCATGAACTTCTAATATTGTACCCCAACCACGTTCAACAAGTGTATCAGCAGTGGCTAGAGACACACAAACAATTTTGCCTTTAGAATTTTCAAGCCAGACTTTTTCTATACAAATTTGAGAATATTCAGAAGCATCACTAAATGGAAGTACCGAAATAAGTCCTATCGATAGAATAAGCGGAATTAATGCAAAAATGATTCGATGGCCCATGTAATGAGAAAAATATGAGCCTAATTAAAGATGGGTATGGGTATTGTGCCTGGGATTTGATTTTATTTTAAAATAAATATCCCTTTTTTTCATTAAAGATATGGAAATTCATGTATACGACACCTATGTCAAAGCAGCAGATGGTCATACCATGCACTTTGATGTAATAACTGGCGAAAAAGATCACGATAAAGCCCTCACATATGGCAAAGAGTGGTTAAAGTCAGTTGGTGAAGGAGAAGCAGAAATGACAACAAATGAATGTCAGTTTTGTCATTCACAAGGAGCACCAGAGCCTGTAGAGCAGGCAATTAAGGAAAACGGCTACTTTATCCAAAAAATGGAAGGCTGTCCTTAAACTTTTTTCCTTTTTCTATTGAGACATGTTTTTTAGATAAAGAAAAATAAATTGTTCATGGAAGAGCACAGATACTCAAAGTGGACAGTAGAAGGAGATAAAAAAACAAAATGGATTTGTGGTTGTTTTCAAACAGTTGACAGCTATTTTAGATTCTGTGATGCACATAATGAGACTTTGAAAAAAGCAATTCAAGCTCAGATTGATGAATTAGATATGACATTGATTGTAGAAAATAGTGATTAAATTGCAAGAATTGCGACAAATGCAGATACAAAGACAATTGCAATTGTATTGAGTAATTTAATGACAGTGTTAAGTGCAGGTCCTGCAGTATCTTTGTAAGGGTCACCAATAATATCGCCAACTACTGCAACTTTATGCACCTCAGAACCTTTTTCGCCCTTCATTTCAACTAGTTTCTTTGCATTATCCCATGCACCACCAGTATTTGCCAAATGATATGCCAATAATATTCCAGTGACAACTGAACCCATTAGTAATCCTGCTACTGCAGTTGGACCTAACAAAATTCCTAAAATTATTGGAGCAGTAATTGCTACAATTGCAGGCTTCCAAAGTTCTTTGATTGAAGCAACTGTGGCAATATCCACACACTTTGCATAATCTGGTTTGGATTTACCAGTAAGAATTTCAGGATCATCCTTGAATTGTCGCCTAACTTCGTCTACCATTTTTCCAGCAGCTCTCGATACACCATTAATGAGTTGACCTGTAATTATAAATGGAATCAAACCACCTATTAGTAAACCTACAATTATTGCAGGATTTGTTAAACTGTAATCTAATTCCAATATGCCTTCAAAGATATGAGATGCCTCAAATTGAAATGCTTGAATCATAGCTAGAGCAGCTAATGCCGCACTAGCAATAGCAAATCCTTTTGTAACTGCTTTAGTTGTATTTCCAACTGCATCAATTTCATCTGTGACTTTACGATTTTCCTCGCCCATTCCAGTCATCTCTACAATACCTCCGGCATTATCTGCAATTGGTCCAAATGCATCAATACTTAGAACAATTCCTGCAAGACTTAACATAGCCATTGCAGTCAGAGAGGTGCCAAAAATTCCATACAATACGGGGTCGGAGCCTTCAGGGGCAGCAGCTGATGCAATACTGTAAGACAAAATAATTGCTACAACTAAAGCAATCATGAATGGTCCAGTAGATTGCATGCCTTTGATTATTCCCATTAATGTTAATGATGCATATCCCCATTTTGCAGAGTCTGCAATTTCCTTTACAGGATTTTGTTTATAACTAGTGTAATAGTCAGTAATTTTTTGAATGATAGGAACTAGAATAACACCAATTACAGTGGAACCAAATAAGGCATATGCTGCTTGAGATTGACCAATAAATTGTGTAATAAATACAAAATTTAATCCAATTGCAATTGCTGCTGAAACATAAAATGAACGATTAAGTGGCTTCATAACATCTGTGATATTCTTAGATCCAACAATTACAACACCAATAATTGATGCAATCATTCCAGAAGAACCAATTAAAATTGGATAAAGGAAAAAGTTTGGTGCACCAATTAATGCTGCAATTAATAATGCCGCAAGAATAGTAACAATATAAGATTCATAAACATCAGACCCCATTCCGGCAGCATCGCCAACATTATCTCCCACGTTATCTGCAATTGTTGCAGGGTTTCTAGGATCATCTTCAGGAATATTTACTTCAACTTTTCCTACCAAGTCAGCACCCATATCTGCTGCCTTTGTAAAAATACCACCTCCAATTCTAATGAATAATGCAATGAGGCTAGCCCCAATACCAACACCTGCAATTGTTATTGGATCTGGATAAATCAAATAAAGACCAGTAATTGCCAAAAGAGCCATTGCTGGAACTGCCAGACCTACTGTAGCTCCACCTCTAAAGGCCATGGCAAATGTCTTTCCAAGACCACTACCACTGAGATTTGCAGCTCTAACTGCGGCTTTTACTGTAATTTTTAATGAGATAACCCCTGCAACTGCTGAAAGTGTGGCTCCTACTGCAAATGCAAGTCCGTTTGAAGGTTGTAAAAATGCTCCAATAATTACCGATAATGCTATAGCAACTGGAACAATAATCTTCATCTCTCTTTTCAAAAATGCTGCAGCGCCTTCTTTGACAGCATTTGATATATCCATCATCTCTTTTGTTCCAGAAGGTTGTTTTGTAATCCATGCAACCAGTCCTCCAGCAACTAAAAAAGATGCAATACCTGCTACAAAAGGCAGAATTTCCGGGATTTCCATGTTATGATCAGCTGGCGGATTCTAGGAAATATAAATCAAATAGTAGAAGTTTTACTTCGTTTTCTATATGGTAAAAATTTCTTGCCACGAAGCCCCTGTCGAACCAGCTTGTTGAATCTCTTACCGTGAGCAAGATATGGAAATCGCATATGGATCAATTCATGAACAAGAGTATTTTCTAAAGTTTTCTCATCTGGGATTTTTCTGACATTAATAAAAACCAGATTGTGTTGAAGATAAGATACACCATAATACTTGTAGGCAGAGGTTCTTCGTCCTTCTGTCATTTCACGTGGCATGTCAAGAACTTCTTTGGTAGTTAATAGAATTTTAGGTTCAGAAATAGAGAATCGATTGGAGTATATCCCAATTTTTTCTAAAATTTGTAATCTAAGATCAGGATCAAGTTTCACAATTTTAACTCAAATAATCTGCGTTTATCTTGAGATGTCAATTGTTGTAAGAAATTTGGTTTATTTTGATTCTTCAAAATTATGAATTAATAGGGTCAGAGGTTTTAGTAGTATAATCATTAATCATACAGCCACCGTCTCATCACACCCCGATTATTCCATCAAGTCAAGTAGGCTTTGTGCTTTATTTCTAATTTCTGGCGTTATTTTGACTAAAACCAATCCTTCATTTGGTTGTCCATACAAAACTATAGCATTTTCAGGAGCATGAATACAAACAGGTAATACTAAAAGATCTTCTTCGCCATTAACGTAAAGTCTGACGGGAGGTTGCATAGTAAAGGCCTTTTTAATAACATCTATACTTTGAAGGGTAATTTCTGCAGCAGGATTATCTACAGATAATTCAATAGTGTTGTTTGTTAGTTTAGGAGATTCTTTCTTTTTTCTTTTTTCCAGATTGTCAATAATTTGCAGCGAAGGAATCAAATCATATTCGATCATCTTTTCAGTAGTTCGGTCACCAACAGTAATGATATAGGAATTTTCTGAAACATGTTTTTGGATATTAGATTTATCGGCTTGAATTTCAGGTAACAGTATTCCTAAAGGAATTTTCAGTTGCTCTCTAAGAGAATCAGGTAATTTCACGGCAATCGAGATTAGTTAGTACTTGCCTCAGGAGCAGGTTCTTCACCAGAGCCCTCAGATTCCATCTCTTCTTGTAGTTTTGCTGCAAGAATACTGCATTGTGCTGCAATATTTTTTGCACTCGCTCTGAAAGCCTCTGCACTTGGAGAATCGGGATTTGTAATCATAATTGGTTTACCTAAATCAGAACCAGACATTATTCCAGAGTTTAATGGAATTTCACCTAAGAAAGGCATGTTAAATTCTTCACTGATCTTCTTTGCTCCTCCATCACCAAAGATATAATGTTTCTCAGAACAGTTTGGGCAAATAAAGTGACTCATGTTTTCAACAACTCCAATAATTGGAACATTTAGTTTTTCAAACATGCCAATTGCCTTTACTGCAACATTACTTGCAACGTCTTGTGGAGTTGTAACAACAAGAATACCGGTGATAGGAATTGTTTGTGCAAGGGTTAGTGGAATATCACCAGTACCTGGTGGAAGATCTACAATAAGATAATCCAAGTCAGACCAATTAGTATCAACAAGAAATTGTTTTAAGATTCCAGAGATAATTGGGCCACGATAAATTGCTGCTTGGTGTGATTGTTCTGCAAAGAAGCCAAATGAGACAACCTTTAGTCCATTTGATTCGGCTGGTTGAAGTTTGTTATCTTCTACTTCCATGTAGGCATCTTTCATTCCAAGCATCAATGGAATACTAGGACCATAGATATCTGCATCTAACAGTCCAACTTTAGCACCTGTTTGAGACAATGCTAAAGCTAAATTCAATGAAACAGTGGATTTTCCTACACCGCCTTTTCCGCTTGCAACACCAATAATATTTTTAACAGTTGCCATTCCTGTATCGGCATCAAGTGAACGTCCTTCCATGACTTTGGCAGTTACATTCATATCAAAATTTTTCAACTCTGGAATATCACCAATAGCTTTTCTAACATCATCTTCAATTTCCACATTGAAAGGACATGCAGGAGTGGTTAATTCTAGAGTAAATTTCAGATTGCCATCATTAAGTTCTAGGTCTTTTATCATACCCATTGAGACTATATCTTTTTTTAAATCTGGATCAATGACAGTACTTAGTTTTTCAAGAACTTGATCGATTCCAACCATTGTGTGAAAAAGTCCTTTTACATTATTTAAACATAAGTTAGACATCAAAAGAAATTATCTATTATTTCAAAAATTGCCCAAATCTTTGGGAATTTGAGCATTAATCACCCAAAGATTCATAAATTGAAATTCAAAAAAAACAGCACAGTTGTTTTCTATATCTACCCTAGTTGATGTTGTTAGGATTCCTCCAAGCTTATTTGGAACCACACTCAAAAAGGCAGCAGTAAATATTCTCAAAGAAAAGTATGAGAGCATGATTAATGTGGACTTGGGTTACATCATAATGATTTTGGACGCTAAAGTCGATGAGATGGGAAAGATGATTGCAGGAGATGGCGGAACATTTCATAAAGTCGAATTTGAAGCATTAACGTTTTACCCAAAATTACAAGAAATTGTTCAAGGAGAAATTGTTGACATTACAGATTTTGGAGCATTTGTAAGAATTGGTCCTACTGATGCGTTACTTCACTTATCACAAGTAATGGATGATTATCTTAAGAGTGATGTAAAGTCTGGAATGATTTTAGCGAATCAAAGTGGTAGAACACTCAAAGTTGGTTCTACACTTCGTGCAAGAATCACTGCAGTATCATTAGGAAAAGCTGCAGCAATGGGCAAAATTGGAATTACATGTAGACAGCCATTCCTGGGTGCAGATGATTGGATTGCTGAAGAAATTAAGAAATCTAGCGGCGGTACAGATGAACCAACAAAAGAGGTCAAAGTAGAGGCAAGTTAAGATGGCACGAGAAATGGCATGCAGAAAATGCAAATTTGTAACAACCGGAAAAGTTTGTCCTGTTTGCAAATCATCAGACTTGACGCCAGATTGGAATGGAGTTGTACTTGTAGTAGATCCAACAAATTCCGAGATTTCAAAAACTCTTGGCATCACTCAAAAGGGCAAGTACGCAATTAAAGTTACATAAAATATTTCTAAATCTTTAAAATTATACTAGTATTTCATTATGATATTGTCATTTAATTCTAAAAAACAATTATCGCAATTTCTTGCCGAAGATATAGGTAAAGGAGACATTACAAGTGCTCTTTTGCCTAAAAGAAAAATTTCGGTTAGAATCATTTCAAGGGAAAATGCTATTGTTGCAGGAGCGTCACATGCAAAAGAGATTTTCAAACTAAAGGAATGCAATGCCAAGATTTTAAAAAAAGATGGCTCTAGAATCAAGCCAAACCAAACCTTAATGATCATTACAGGAGATGCTGGAAAAATTTTGACATGTGAACGAACCGCACTAAATATTCTTACAAGAATGAGCGGAATTGCAACACAAACAAATGAACTAGTAAAAAAAATTCCAAAGAAAACAAAATTGTATGCTACTAGGAAAACCGCACCAGGCCTTAGATACTTTGACAAAGAAGCAGTTGAGATAGGGGGCGGTAAAAAACACAGACTTAGGCTAGATGAAATGGTGATGATTAAAGACAATCATATTGTCGTTGGAGATTCATTACTATCTTTAATTAACAAAGCAAAGAAAAAATACAAAAAATTTGAAGTTGAAGTTGAAAATACTTCAGATGCCCTTCTTGCTGCAAAAGAAGGAGCAACAATAATTATGTTAGATAATTTTTCCCCATCTCAAATCAAGAGAACAATCAATCGCCTCAAGAATCAGAAATTACGAAATAAGGTAATGCTTGAAGCATCAGGAGGGATCAATTCTAAGAATATCTCAATGTATGGAAAAACTGGAGTGGACATAATCTCAGTTGGCAGTATTACAAATTCGGTTAAAGGAATTGATATGAGTTTAGAAATCTAAGAATTGAGTTGTTCTAATAATTCTGATACTGCTTTATTTTTTGGATCTATTTCTTGAATTTTATCACAGCATTGAATTGTTCGTTTGTTTTCTCCTAATTTCTGATGGGAATATGCCTTTAACAGCAATACATCAATATCATAAGAGCCTATTTCAAGTGCCTTATCAAAGTAGGAAATAGCAGTCTTGTATTTGTTTTTCATATAGTAAATTCCACCTACAAAAAACAAAACATCATGGGTAGTAGGATTTTTTTTTAAATATTCTGTACCTGATTTTAGAGCTTCTTCATATTTTTTTTCCTTGACAAGTTTTTTGATTGCTTTGATCTTTTTGACATTCTTTTTCTGTTGAGGATCCTTTGGTGTTCTACTAAATAACCCAACCAAAGAAGTCACGCAGTTTAGTTAATTTCAAGCATTCTATTAATTGCCAGACGAGCCTTGTCAGCAATTTCTTTAGGAACAGTAATGATATTTTTTTCATTTACTAATGCATCATAAACTTTTTCAAGTGTAATCATTTTCATGTATTGACACTCAGCTTTATCTGAAGCAGGTATGAAAGTTTTGTCAGGATTCTGTTGTCTCATTCTATATAAGATTCCAGTTTCAGTAGCAACAACAAAGTTCTTTGCTTTTGATTCATTAACATGTTTTAACATTCCTTCGGTAGAAAGAATTGAAACTTTTTTGTCATCATAACTTCCATCTGCTACATCATACATCATTGGAGTAGTGCAACTACATTCAGGATGAATAACAAATTCAGCATCTTTCAATGAATCTAATTTTTTTGTAACATCCTCTGGAGTAATACCTGCATGAACATGACATTCACCTGCCCATATGTGCATATTTTTTCTTCCAGTCATTTTTGCAACATAAGAACCAAGAAACATGTCAGGTAAAAACAAAATTTCCTTATCCTCAGGTATTGCTTTTACAACATTTACAGCATTAGATGATGTGCAGCAATAATCAAGTTCTGCCTTAATTTCTGCAGTGGTATTAACATACCCAACGGCAATAGCACCAGGATGTTGTTTCTTCCAATTACGTAATTCGTCAACAGTAATAGAATCAGACAGTGAGCACCCTGCTTCTAAATCAGGAAGTAATACTTTTTTTTCAGGGCTGATTATCGCTGCAGTTTCAGCCATAAAGTTTACACCACAAAATAAGATTGTTTTTTGATCAACTTTTGCTGCTTGTCTTGAAAGACCCAAAGAATCTCCTGTAAAATCAGCTACGTCCTGTACGTCAGGAATTTGGTAATTGTGTGCCAAAATTACCACATCTTTTTCTTTCTTGAGTCTTAGAATCTCATCTTTTAGTTTTGAAGCTTGTTGTACTAGCATAAACCAAACAAATTTGAAGATTCATGAATTTAAAGAATGGGAAGTAGCTCATAATTTTCTAAAAAACTACCAAGTGTGGCAAGTATTGCCATATTAAGTGCCAATCTGAATCTCATTTGAGCAATATTTTCTCAGAGTTTCAATTGCAGACAAAATGGCCAACCTACTTGTTTTAGGATTAGTTGTATCTGGGAAATTTTCAATTGTAAATGTCATCTTACCAAATTTTCCTGCAGCTTCAATGTGATGCGTATTTTTGTCTGTATTTGGATCGGCTACAATTTTTACACCTGTTTTTTCACTTCCTATTCCTGATAAAGATAAGAGTGCAGCAACGTTGATGTTGGCAGGAAATAGAGAAACAGCTTCTTTTGCAGTTCCTTCAAAGATTGTAGTAGGCGAGAGAATTGCATCTAAATTAATATCTGAATTTTCAAAAAACTTGGCGCCCTTAAGGGAGCGAGGATGTTTTGTCGTAGTAATAGATAGAGATTCTAATTCATTTTTGATTGATTTTATTCCATCTAGACCAGCTATCGCACCTGAAGGAAGATAAATGGTTTTGTTGAAATCTTTACAAGCATCAGATAGAATATCATAGATGGATTCATCAAGTAGTGCACCAACACTCATAATCATCAAATCACGTTTATTTTGCAAAACACTTAGGGCAATATCTTTTACTGCATCTTGAGAAGCAGCTTCAACTACAATGTTTACAGGATGTGAAGATAATAGATGAGAGTTTTCAACAATTTCGGGTTTGGTATTTAATTTTGAAACAAGTTCAATGGAAGAATCTTTTGAAGCATCATATACATGAGTTAGAATTGCAGGTATTTTTCCAGTATCAATTGCAAGGGCAATTTGAGTTCCTATAGCTCCACAACCTAGTAAACCAATTTTTTTCAAGTATCTTTACTAGGATTAATCTATTAATTAGTCTGTGTCGTTTGTGTTTTTCATGCCTAATTAAATAAAATTCTCTGGAGGAGAAATCAAATAATTGTTTTAACGGATCAGTTTTGTCAAAGTTTAGTACAACCTAAAGAATTTATTCAAACTAACGAACTATTGTTGTGCTCAATACGGTATACAAAGATGCCATCATCAACAGAGACAAGATGCTCTCAATCCTTAAAGGTCCAAAATTTGAGCAAATTTTGCAAAAAGCAAAGGAAAACTGGGTTGATTTTACACCTACAAAAGAAGAAGTGGTTACAGCAGGCATCGATAGTAGTTTTAACAATACAAAATATCAAGGAATTGAGCTTTGGGCAACTACAGCAGTATCTGTCAAATCAGATGGAGAGATACTTGTAGATTTACATGATTCAGGATTAGGTTCTGATACAGATCTTTCAAGAATTGCAAGCAAAATGGAAATTGACGCTTGTGAAAAAACAGTAGATTTAGTAGACTTGGTATTGATGGATGGTTCACTGCACTCTCAATTTATGACAAGGCAATCGTCTCTAGATGCATTAGTTGTAAAAACAATGAAGAAAAGAGGTAATGTGATATTTATTGCAAAGACTTCAAATACAAAAAAACAATTTGAAAACTTAGGTTCCCTTGCTGGGGATATTTTTTATTATAACCATGTAACAGCCAGTCCAGGATTTACTAAGATCTTTGTTGAAAAAAAATATGGTTCAGACAAAGTAATTTCCTCAACATTTGTAAGATTAAGCGATTCAACTCCAATAATTAAATTAGAACTTCTAGGAGATCAGCATGATGATAATGAGATCCGATCAGTAATGAATAGATTATACAAGACCAGTATTGGGGGATATCCGTACGCACTAAAGCTTGCACATAATAACTGTAAAATATCTGATAAAGAACTTGCAAAAATGGTCAGTTTGTTAGGATTAAGTAATGAAATTGGTTCACGAGAGGTGCTGGGTTGAGTTTAGGTTTTGTAATAGGAGAATCAAAACCCACATTTGTAACCGCAATTACTTCTAGAGCACTATCTGTTGGGGAATATATCAAAATAAGTTCGGAAGAAGGAGAAATCCTTGGACTAGTTGAAAGATCTTCAATATTGAGTGCTGCCTTTACTGACGTCAGAAATTTTGATGAAGCCGCAGAGAGTACAGAAATTGCAGAGATCAACAAAAGAGACAAAACTTTCACTGCACATATTGGAATTTTAGGATTTTTAGAAAATTTGAGAAAAGGTCAGTCAATTATACCTGCAATACCACCAATTCCAGGCACAGAAATAACTCAACCAAACAGGCAAGATCTGGAAGAAATTTTTAGTCCAAAAAATAACGGATGGGTGAAGATTGGAAATCTTTTACGTAACAAAACAATTGATGCCAAAGTGAATTTGGATAAGATTGTCTCAAGACATTTAGGTATTTTAGCAATGACGGGAATGGGGAAAAGTAATCTTGTTTCCTTAGTTACAAAACAAATTTCAAAACTAAAAGGAACTGTAATAATTTTTGATTATCATAATGACTATACTACTCTTAATATTCCACGTATCAATGTAATTGATGCAAAAATAAACCCTAGATTGTTAGATGCAGATCAATTCTCAGAAGTATTAGAGATTAGAGACGGAGCAAATGTTCAACAACGTGTTTTAAGAATGGCATTTACAAAACATGTCAAAGAATCAAAAGAGTTTTGGAGTAAATTAGAAAATGAAATTGATTTTATTGTAAATTCAGAAGATAAAAAAATAAAAGAAATTCGAACTTCTGCATATAGAGTTCAAGATATTATTGAAGAATCTCAGAGAAGGTTTGAAGATATCTTAGATCCAGATATGGGAGACCCAATAAGTTTCATCAAAGAGGGACGTACGAATGTTCTCAATATTTCAGAGTTATCAGAAAAACAAGCCAATGTTGCAGTTGCATTTTACTTGCAACAACTACTCAAAGATAGAAAAGATGCAAGTATTGCCAGACATGGAAGAACTAAGAGAGAGAGAGCCTATCGATTCAACTCACCCATTTTTGTCATTATAGAAGAAGCACATGTATTCATTCCAAAGGATCATGATACTAGTGCAAAATATTGGGCTGCAAAAATTGCAAGGGAAGGAAGAAAATTTGGATTAGGATTATGCATAGTATCTCAGAGACCGAGAAGTGTAGATCTGAATGTTCTCAGCCAAATGGGATCATTTGCCATAATGAAGATTATTCAAGAAGATGATCAACGTCAAATAGCCTCAGCAACAGAGTCTACCAGTCGTGAATTGATTGCTCAATTGACCTCGCTTAATGTTGGAGATGCGATTCTTGTCGGCCAATGGACAAATCTACCATCACTGGTGCATGTTGAAGAAGTAAAAGAAAAGATAATGGGAGCAGATCAAAGTGCAGTTAATGCTTGGGCAAATGCAGATAGGATGAAAGAAGTTGCAGTAGAATCAACCCAAGGACTTGTTCAAAAAGATTTGTTATTAGATTAAATGCTATTTTCTCATATTTCAGACACACATTTAGGATTAGTACAGTATGGTTCAGAAGAACGTGCACAAGATGTTTATGACACATTTAACCAAGCAATTGATACCTCAATAAAAGATCATGTAGATTTTATAATTTTTGCTGGAGATATTTTCCATGTACCAAATCCAAGTGGAACTGCAATTGTTCAAATGGCCAATGGGTTAAAACGACTAAAACAAAATAACATTGATTCATTTTTTATTTTAGGAGAACATGATATTAGCAGAATTAGGACTACGCCAATTCCATATGTGTATCACAATTTAGAATTTTCAAGATATATTGGTCAAGGAAAACCAATTGAATACAAAGAAGCACTTCTTGTAGGATTTGATAAAATTAGAAAAGCAGAAATTCCTCAATATGAAGAAAAATTTAAAGAAATAGATAAAATTGCACAAAAACATTCTGGACATAAAATTTTAGCATTACATCAAGGGATAACAGAATTCAACAAATTTGCCGGAGAGCTTCAATCAACAGACTTGCCAAAAAATTTCACGTATTATGCTATGGGACATCTTCACGATAAAGATATCAAACAGTTTAATCATCTAAATGGACCAGTTGCGTATCCAGGTTCTATTGAATTGACTACAAGTGAGGGAATTAAGGAGACAAAAAAAGGATTCTTTGAAGTAGATATTTCTGGACAAGAGACGAAACCTAATTGGATTGAATTAGACACGAGACCTCAATTTTCATATAAAACAGAATATCAAGAACTATCAAACATAATCAATGAGATTTATGAGAAAATAGTCAATTCTAGAAAAAAACCGATCGTAGAGATAAAAATACAAGGTGAAAACATTGAAACAGACTATATTCAGGCACAGACTGCAAGACTGAATTCCTTGGTACTCAGATGTTTTTGGAGGATTAGTACAAAACAAATTTCTGAATCATCCGTATTCTTAGACAGACCAAATGTCATTGATGATGAAATGTTTAGACTATCAGTTGATGCATTAGGTTCTAAAGAAGCTGCTACTTTTGCAATAAAGGAATTGCTTCCAGTTTTAGCATCTGGAGAAATCAAGGAAGCATCTCAAATAATTTTTGAGAATTTTGAAAAATTCAAAAAGGAGAAACAGTATTGATTACCTCAATAGAACTTGGAGATTTTCTAGCACATTCAGATACAAAACTAAAATTTGAAAATGGAGTTACAGTTTTCGTAGGAGATAATGGTGCAGGAAAATCAAGTATAATTGATGCAATAACATTTGCTTTGTTTGGACAGCACACACGAAAATCAAACAAAAGTTTGATTAAACGTGGATCGAATCAAGGATTTGCAAAAATTGGATTTTCTATAAATGGAAAACAATACGAGGCTGTAAGAAAAATAGATAATAAAGGAACTCTTTCTGCAAAATTTTCTGAAATAATCAATAACGATCGTGTTGAAATTGCTGCAGGTGAAAGAAAACAATTTGGAGAATCAATGACCCAAGAAGTAGAAAAAACTATTGGTCTTGATTTTGAAAAATTAAAAGTGGCATCAATTGTTCAACAGGGTGAGCTAAATGCTATAATCAATGCAAAGCCAAAAGAATTCAAAGAATTATTAAATGCGATAATAGGAATCGACAAACTTGATGTTGCATCAGAATCAATGAAGACAGTAAATAAAGAATTCCGTGAAAAAATAAGAGGGAAAATCGGATATGATGATACACATATCGAAATTCTATCAAGGGATCTAAAAAGATCTCAAAAAGAAATCCAAGAGGCGAAACCTGAAAAAAAACAATTAGAAGAAAAACAAAGAAAAATACAAAATGAACTTGATGATCTAAGAAAAAAAATAGAAACAGAATCCCCAAAAATCGATAAAATCAATCAACTAGAATCAAGAAAAAAGGAACTCTCAACATATGCAAAAGAAGCGATTTATGAAATTCAGCATAAAATAAATGAAAATGAGCGTAAAATACATGATTGTGAGGGTTGTTTTGAGCCTGCTAAATTAAAAGAAGATTTAGAGTCCAAAATTAAAAAAGTAGAAGGTGCAATTGAAGACACCTTAAAGAAAATCCACGAGTTCTCAAGTCAGACTGCGTCATTAAAAGAAAAACAATTGTTAGCATCAAAACTTCAGCTAAAAGATAACAAGTGTCCAGTATGTGACTCAAATGTTGAAAAACTAAATCCAATTTTCCAGGAAGAGCATCTCAAACATGAGATGACATCGGTACAAAAGAAAATCATGTCAAAAGAAAAAGAAAGAGACATGTATAATCAAAAAAGAAAAGAATTTTCAGAAAAATTACAAAAGGCACGAGATGCAGAAGCAACACTTAGAGCTCATTCTATTAACAACAAAGAAGAATTAATTAAGATTCAAGAAGATGTAGAAACAAAGAAAAAGAAAATTCTTTTGACCAATAATGAGAATTTCCTAGAATTATCACAGATAGATTCTCATGCAAAAATGATTTTTGAAAATATTTCAAAATTAGAAATTGAAACTAGGGGATTTAATGAACAAGAATTTTCAAGTCTTAAAAAGTTGCTAAATGAAAAACAAATGGAATTTTCTCAGATAGATCAACAGATTGGTGCAATTTCAGAGAAAATTACTAAAGGTGAAGAACAAATCAAAGTAATTCAAGATGTGATTTCAGAACTAAAGATTGTAAAAAAATATGTAAGAAATCTGGATGAGATTCAAACAAATATTTTCAGCAGAGACGGGCCTGTTGCAACAAGTCTAAGATCATGGGCACTAAATACAGTATCTGCCAAGACTTCAGAATATCTAACATTGCTTAATACAAAAATTCAGAGAATCGCATTATCAGAAAAAACCAGAGATATTTCAATTTCTTGTTATTCTAAAAATGAATCATTAGAGTTGGAATCACTTAGCGGAGGAGAAAAAGTTAGTGTGGCACTGGCCTTACGATTAGGCATGGCAAACCTTCTAGGTGCATCAAACCTTAACATAATGATACTTGATGAGCCTACAACTCATCTTGATGCTGAGAGGAAAAAATCACTTGTGGGGGTATTATCTCAGTTATCAGAGATTTCAAATTCAGAAACACCAATGCAGTTTCTAATAATTACTCATGATGCTGAAATCTTTGAGGATTCAACTGTAGAAAGAATTTTCAAATTTGAATCAACTGAACAAGGAAGTAAAGTTACTGCTCTTTAGCTAACCTGAACAATACCGGTCATCCAAGGATGAACCATGCAGAAGTAATCATAAGTTCCTGTATCATCAAATGTAAATTCAAAAATCGAACCTGACATGAATAATCCGGAATCAAATACTCCAGTTAGCCCCGCATCAACACTTC
>JAOTZM010000111.1 GCA_029861345.1 Candidatus Nitrosopumilus sp. | reverse complement strand
GTCATCCAAGGATGAACCATGCAGAAGTAATCATAAGTTCCTGTATCATCAAATGTAAATTCAAAAATCGAACCTGACATGAATAATCCGGAATCAAATACTCCAGTTAGCCCCGCATCAACACTTCCGCTTGTTACAGTATGTGCTGCAGAATCATCATTACTCCAAATAACAGTGGTACCTACTGCTACAGTTATTTCATAAGGTAGATAACATTCATTGGTTTCCTCACATCCGGGAACTCCAGACCCTTCAGCAACTGAAACAATTTGTGTCATAACTTCAGTTTCTGGTTCTTCCATAACTTTAGTTTCTGGTTCTTCCATAACTTTAGTTTCTGGTTCTTCCATAACTTCAGTTTCGGGTTCTGCAACTACACATTCACCTTCATAATCTAATTTAACATCAGATACATTTAGCATGCATAAATTACCATAAGTCTTTCCATCTATTCCACAAACGGGGACATAATCCATTGTACACATAGTGGGTTTTTCTTCAGCAGAAATCACTCTAGGTTCTATAATATCATCAGGGGCATCTACAATAAAACCCAAAGAAATTGCAACAAGAACACCGACTGCAGCTATAATTCCATATGAAAAATTCATCTCATCCACCTGTCAACTTAGCAAACTTTTCGTTCTTACTTAACTTTTCCATAAACTGAATGTTAGACAAAGCAACAATTGCAGATTCAACGACTGGTTTATCAGGATCATTTAATGCCTTTTCTAGAGTTTCTTTTGCTTCAGTGGAGCCAACAACACCTAAGGCAATTGCAGCTTCATGTCGTACAAACATACTTGGATCATTGAGTGTTGCATCTGTTAAAGGAGGAATTGCACTAGAGTAACACATCTGACCCAATGAGAATGCAGCCTCATGTCGCACCAATTCATTTTCATCATTTTTTAAAACTTTGGCAATATATCGAACCTTATCTTCGCCACCAAAATCAACCAAAATACAAGTGGCTCTTGTTCGAACTACATAGTCAGGATGATCTAAGAGAGATACAAAATACTCTGTATCCTTTTGTTCATATTTTGACTCCATTTCTGCAAAGAGTGCTAGTCTATCATCAGTTACTGCTTGCAATTTGTTTTGAGATTTTCTGTGTCCTATATTAGGTTACTCGAGAGAAAATGAGAATTAGTTTAGGGATTTGTAATGGATGAAAAGTGATGTTAAGATAGTTTTTTAGAGAATAAAAAAAGTCAAGCACACTACGTAACCAATTCCCAGATTAATTTAGAAAACTCTTCTAGCATGTCTGGCTTCAGAAAAAATTGTTCTTCTCATCCTAAACAATCATTGACTAAGATCTAATCAATATTCAACAAAACACTTCTAATTCTGTTATCCATCATCCCCTCCATGAAAGGAATGTGCCACAAATGCCATAGTTCAGGAGTAGAGATATTTCTCACAGAAGTCATGCTAAATGAGATTGGATCTACAGAGATTCCATTATGTGAAAAGTGTAGGAATTAGGAATTCTAAAGAATAAATTTCAATTCTTTGGGATTTATCTAATTCTTTTTTAAAGTGATAATTTCAGTAAATTCATCTATTACTTTGTTGATATTTTTTTCGATTTCTCCCTTTGCAAAAAAACCCAAAAGCTTCAATTTACCTGCTAATTTGAAATTGCCTTCCACAACTATTTTTGTTCCTTTAGTGGTTTCCACATAACTTTCAATTATATGGCTGTCCTTTGCATCACCTTCAAGAATAAAGACTTCGTGCTTTTCTGTGGGTTGGATTACATGTTTTACCTTTTGTCGGATATCTCTCCCGGCCATTTTTACAAATTCTTCAGTTATGATAGAATTGCCATCTTGTGAGATAACTTTTACAGATTTGAATATCTTAGGTAGTTTTGATGGAAGGTTTTCAAAGTCTGTCATAATAGAAAATACTTTATCTTTTTTAGCTTTGATGATTTTCTCTACTTTTACTTTTGGCACATTGTCTTTTGGAAATACTCTGTATAAATCTGAATTCTAAAAAAATGACAGGATTGTAAAAATTAATAGTATTTTCATTACCATTTTATTTTTTATTAATTATCCAGATAATAAAAAACAGATCAGAATATTAGAAAAAGGTTATTTTTCTTCTTCTCTAACAGGTTTTATTCTGCCATATACCAAGTCAGAAAATAAAATTTGCCCATACACATTGAAGTTTCGTAGCAATTTGGTTATTCTGGGAAGATGTTTCACTAGAATATAATAGACAAAATTATCATTATTTTTGTGAGCTGTTGTGTATCAATTCAAGGACTATGTCAATTACTCTTGTGTGATCGGTATTAAGTTCAGTTGCAAGCATTATCATGTATTCGTCATTTATTGGAATGGAAATTCGTTTTAACTTATCATATTCTGCCATTGCATATTTAGTACTGCCTAGTTTGTGTTCAATATTTTTTCTAGTTTCCCATCTTTGACTTGCATAATAATGCATCATTTTAAGTTCATCACTACTAAGTATCGGAGTGATATTTTCTCTAAAACCACCACAAATCTTCTCACCAGAGTCATTTTGGACCGCAGCATAACGAATGGTAGGATCAATCTTCATGACATCAGTATACAGTTTATCAAAGTTCAATAATCTCTTAATTAATATCTATTATTAAAATTTGAAATTCAAATTTGATAATCTTATGTGGGATTATGCAATAGGATCATAACCCTTTAGATTATCGAATTTCAGAAAACCATCTAAATCTCAAACGTATTTTTCAAGTGTGGTTTTTTCATGATTTGTGTTTGAACACAAAAGGAATGATCTCTGCATAGGTGTACTATACATTTGAAGTAATTAATGTCACTTTTCGTATATGAGGTATGTATTTAATGGAAAAAATAAGATAGGAAATTATGAGTGCGGTAATAGGCGAAAAAGTACCAAATTTGGGAGTTTCAGAGTGGATACAAGGTGCTCCGACTAATTTTGACCAAGAAAAAGACCACGTTGTTTTAGTGGATGTCTTTCAAGTCAATTGTCCAGGTTGTTTTATGCATGCAATTCCAGAGGCAATCAACATCTACAACAAATACAAGGATGATGGAGTTCGAGTTTTGGGGATAGCTACTGCTTTTGAAGATTTTGATAAAAACACATTAGAGAATTTGAAAATGCTTGCAGAAACGGGAGAAGTGATAGGAGAAACAAAGAATGCACTTTCAATGTATGGGAAATTACAAGAAGGAAACAAGTTACCTTATAAGATTCCATTTCCGTTAGGAATGGACAACCTTACAAAGACTGCAGGGGAAATTAATCAGGAAAAAATTATGCAGTTTATTTATCCACAGATTCCTGAATTTGACTCCCAGCCAGAAGATTACAAAAATCAAATTATTCAAAGAGTAAAAGACTATATGAAATCAAAAGAATATTCAGCTGAAACATTTGAGAAATTTTCTCTACAAGGAACACCATCAACTATTTTAGTAGATAGAAAAGGAATTCTCAGAGATGTCTCATTTGGACAAGCAGGAAATATTGAAGCAATGATTCAAAAATTACTTGATGAAAATTAAATCATCGTATCAAAACAACAGCTATTGACAATGCAACAACAACTACAAATCCACCAATTAGAGCAATTTTTGGGTTATCCATAATTTTTTATTTTTATAACAAAATAAAAACAAATCCTAATAGAATTTGAGTTTATGAAATTGTGCTATAATAATTACTGGAGCAATAAAATAAATTCCAATATTCAACAGAATCAAGCTAATTCCATAGCCTATAACTCCAGATTCTGAATTCATATCCACATAATTTAGAATAGAGAGACTGAAAATCATAGGCGTAATTAAGACCCTTACAGTCTCTTTGAAAACTGGATTTTCTCGTTCATAATCAGCAACTATGGGGCTAAACGAATAATAGAAATCATTGAAAGAACTCATGAAAAGTGTACCGGATTGTGTCTGAAGTAAAGAATTGTCTCGCAATTCTCGTAGTTGTTGTATTTCGGGTGCAAGTTCAGAACCATAAGTTGCAGTTGCAATTAGACAGCCGCCGCCCTCATTAGAATTTGATTCTGTTGATTCTAATTTATTTTCTTCAGTCAATCCATCAAGGTAAGTTGTCCCAATAATTTCTAATTTGTTATTTCCCAAACCTGTAAAATTCAATGTAATAAAAGAAATTTTTTCATTAGAGTTTACCTTGGGAAAAATTTCTTCTTCATTGAGATAAAAGGTGAGATTTCCTCCCAAAAGATTTAGAGGGATAATTATTTCACTCAGATTATTTTCTAATCCACTAACAGTATGAAGTGTTAATCTTTTTTCATTATCGTCAAAATCAAAGTTGGTTATATCAAAGTTAGATACAGTCTTGACTTCAAAAATATTGCCACCTGTTTGGACATCCAGTCTTTTTACTAGTCCTGTGGCATCAGAGAGCAACTGACCATATACAGGAGTTATTATAAAAAATAATAAAACTAGAATCAAAAATGCTATTTTCAATTTATGCAGTTTGAGATATTCGTTTGTTTAATTCTTTATCTTGAGCAATTCTGGGATGTTCAGGATCTGCTAGAATAACCTCAAACCAATAATGCTTTCCATCTTTGTAGATAAAATAAGAACCTAAAATTTTCATATTTGGATATCTTTCAAGAACTCTTCTTTGTGCAACAGTTTTCATGTTATCATCTGCCTTGATTCTGGTTACACCAAGATGTTTTGGTCTTCTACCCCCAGTAGGTCTTTGTTTTCTCATACCACCGGTACCAACTCTCATTCTAACAACAATAATACCCTGTTTTGCCTTGTATCCTAATCTTCTAGCTCTTTGTAATCTACTAGGCTTATCAATACGAGTAACGGCAGTTTGCTTACGCCATCCAACTACACGCTCTCGCAATTCAGGAGCATTTTGTTTCCAGAGTCTTATCCACGTCTGATCTTGATGACTAGGCATATCGGGCATAGTAAAATCCCCTTTAATAACTGTAAATCGAGAAACAAACCTAAGCGGCGCTAATCATTAAAAAATTTCTTGAGTGAGGGCAACAATCCACACACTCAAAGAGTTTGTATCCGCAGAAAACTCGATAAACAAAGTCCTTTTTAGCTGTTAAAAAAGATTCCTCAGGATTTATTTGAGATTTTTATTGAACATTACGGACATAAGTTAGATGAATTCAAAAAATACGATCTTGCCTATAATTTTGGCAATAAGTTTTACAACGTTTTTGCCAGCAGCATATGCAGAATCATCAGTTTCCATTATAATGGAAAAAACTACATACAGTTATTGTGAAAAATTATTCTACATAATTGAAGTTTCTGAGATTACAGGAGATCCTGCAATTATTCACATTAGAGACGAGATAGGAAAAGGAAGTAGCGCAATTCCTATTCCAATTACAAATTTACAAAATCCAATTCCATCATTAGTTGCTTTTGAAGAAGAAGTATTTCCATTAGGGAAATATTTCATAGATGTGCAATATTCAGGTGCAGAAGATACAGTAGAATTTGATTTGGTCGATTCAAATAAAATTTGCATTCCAGAATTAATCAAACCGATTATGATCAATTGGCTTACTGGGAATATTTCAGATGGATT
>JAOTZM010000013.1 GCA_029861345.1 Candidatus Nitrosopumilus sp. | reverse complement strand
GCACACAGTAGGATTTTTCTTTATTTTCTTCAAACACATTTACGCAATGCATACGGATTTGTTCCATTTTTGTTAATTTGTAATCCTAGTCATAAACCATCAGGTTTTTCTCTTCAAGCTCACTGTGTATCTGATTTACAGAGCGACGTATCTCATCCTCTTGTCTTGCACCAACACAGACTAGTTTTCCTGATGCAAAAATCAGAATCACAGTTTTTGGATCAAGCATCCTGTGAATCAATCCAGGAAACTGTTCAGGTTCATACATGCTTCTTGGAAGGGTTCTGGCAGCTTGCTCCAGACTCACCCTGCCTCCAAGATTAATTGATGAGACAATATTTTGTACTGTGACTATGGATTCATTTTTGATTTTGATTTTATCTTTTCTCATCTTTTGAACAACTGTATTTACTGCCTTGACTGCCAACTCTTCTGATTTGGCACCTGTGCACACCATCTTTCCTGTACTAAAAAGCAGCGTGGCAGTCTTTGGGTTTCTGAGTCTAAAAACTGCCCCTGGGAATTGTTCGGGATGATACTCTACATCTGGGAATTTTTTTGTTATATCTAAAAGATCTAATCGTTGTTCTATTGTTGCAGAAGCCACTACATTGACTATTTCAATTACCGGTTTGGTTTGTGCCATGTTAACTTTTAGGATATTGACTTGCTCAAATACAAGTGATGTCTACTTTTTCTACTCTGTAACATAGTTGTCAAGTAATAAATTTCCTGATTAGACATTTCAAAAACTCATCAAGTTTCTTTTTTGAATAGTTTAATGATCTCTACTCTGGCATACCATCATCATCTAAGTGAATAGAACTAGGCCAACCTTGCACTAAAACAATTTGTTCATAAAGTTAATCTATTTGAATTGATGTTGATTTTTCATGATTGGTACCTGCCACAAATGTCATAATTCTGAAATTGAGGTTCTAAAAACCACAGTGTTGATTAGCGAGATTGGCTCCACTGACATTCCACTATGTACAGAGTGTAGAAATGATTGATTAATTCAAGTCAAAGAATATTCAGATTTCCAATTATCTAGTTTTTCTTAAAATAAAAATATATGATAAGAGAGTTCTTCGGATTTATCCGGAATCTAGTTACTGGCAACTGATTGTAATGTGGTGATTCAACAACAATGACTACATGGAACAAATCCCTTGCTTTTGGCATTTTCTAGTGTGTCTGGAGTGAAATAAACCCTGTCTTCTTTTTTTACCGGATGAATGCAACACTCTGGTTTCATCTCTGCCAGATGATGCACTATCATGTCTGATTTTTTTCCAAAATATCCGGCCAAAATCATTTACACCTACGTCGTGATTGTTTGGAAAAAATTATACAGCAAGAGTCTTCAAAAACTGCTTTTCTGTATAAAATTAAATTCATTTTCTGGTTTTTGCTTTTCATTATTTTCTTTATTGTTAATCCAGAATTTTTTTGCATAATATACACTCTCGTTTGTTTCCTAATTCGAGCATCTCAAGAGATGGAAAATGCTTACAATTTTCCGGATTTACTGTTCTATATGACAAGTTAGTTTCCCTTCTTGGATAAAATGACATCTTTGTTTTGAGATTTGGAATTCCTTGTACTGGAAGAATTTCCGTGGGTTTTTTCATGTAATAGTACATTTTGAAAGTTGCCTTCCCATGCATCCCAAACAAAACTGCAATGCCTGCAATGATAAGTCAATTTACTTTTCTCCATCTATGAGATTTTCATTTGGAAAAATTCTATCTACAAAGATCCAAGACAACCCCATCAAGTCCATCGCATTAATTCTATGTACCATGACTGGAAGAGGGTTTTTGGCCTCACTTCCAACTATGGCATGGTCTTGGTTAGTTTTCTGGCTATACGTGTTTAACATGATTTGTTGTATCATGAAAGGATAATAACACAGGACAGTATTAAGACAGAAAGGTTTTGCTCAAAGTCAATCTCAAGATATCTGGTTGATCTTATTCAGGATTTAGTCAACTGATGTTTGGATTAAAACCAAGTTTTAACATTTTTCCTTGAGACAAAATCTTGGTGAAGAAAGAAAGACGCAAGAAACTGTTTGGTGATGATGATGAAGGTTAGTTCATTTAGATTTGTAAGGATTCAAATTTGTTCAAAGAAACTAAAAGATTTGGAAAAATCAGGAAGATGATAAAGTACCAGGGCACTTGTCATAATGATGCAAAGGTCAAGATGGCAGGATACGATGAAATGTACGAGTGCACCAGATGTTCACAAGTTTATACATAATGCAACATCAAAAGTGTAGGAGAAAACATAGTGACGAATAGTGGAAAACAGGCTTGATGATGAACAAATAGAGGAGATAGTTCACACAGTAATTGATCCTGAAAATATTTTCAGCATTTACAATGATGACAGAAATACTAGGATATTGGTTCAGAACATGGATGCAAGAGAAATAGGCAAGTGTGCAGAACAATTGAATGATATTTTATTGCCGCTAGTTGATAAACCATACCGTATATGGATTGACAACAAACCAGATGATTCGGATTTTGAATTAGTCAAAGCAAAGGATGAGGAGGAAGACTACATTGCAGAAAACAAACACATGCATAATGACAACAAACCTGTTGTCACTGATCTTTCTCATGCAGAGGAAAAGACTGTTGTTTTAAAAGATCAACTGGAGCAAGAAAAACTTGACGAGATTATTTACAACAAAAAAACATCACTGTTTGGATCTGTATTCAGCAGACCAAAACCTGACGAGATACACGTCCATTCAAAGGTAACTGCATATGAATCATACATGATAATTTCTGGCAGATACGAGATTGATTTTTACCGCAAGGCCACACACAAGATAGACGTGAACGGAGACGTGATCGAAATAGTCATGGGGGATGGGATATTTCCAATCAAGACAAAATCAGGAATTCTAGAAAAGTTTGGTGACAAGATGAAAGAGGGAATCGGAATAGACAAGGAAGAAGTGGAATTAGAAGTAGAAGAACATGCAGTACAAAGACAAAGTGGTACACTTACTTTGGACCATCACGGGCATGAAGTAAAGGAATTTCCATACAAGATTGATTCCAGGAGCGTTGAAAACTATCCAACAAGAATACTGGAGCAAAATTCAGAAGATGTAAAACGTCAGGAATTGACAAAGGAGAGTTGTATTGAGAAGCTCAGGATGAAACTGCGCAAAATAAGTCTACAAGATATTAGGATGAATTCAGAGAAATTCATAGTAGATAAAATCACTACTGTTTATGTCCCAGTCCATGAGGCAAGATGCGTTGACCCCAAAAAGAGAGTAGAGATTCTCAGAATTGACGGAATTACAAAGAAGATGTTGGGTTAGATCTTATCTAGCAAGTCTTTCTTCTTTGCGTTAAACTCTTTTTCAGATATAATTCCCTCTTCTTTTAGTTTGGCTAGTCTTTCTATTAGATCGATCGTTTCGTTTTTGGATTCTACTGATTTTGGCTTTAGTTTTTTGACTTCGTCCCAACTGTCATCTACTGCATCATCAATCTTGTCGCCTAGCTCTTCAGCTTCCCTTGCTGCAATCTTTCCAAGCTCAATGCTTTTGTCCTTTATTTCGTCTGCCTTTTTTGCAAGAGTGTCAAGAAACCCTTTTTTTGGCAATGTTCCTCTGGTCGAAGGCATTTTTTCGGATTCTGTATCTTTATCATCATTTGTCATATACTAGATAGCAACTGATTGTAAATAAATTTCACAAAATCTGGTTTTAGTAAAATTGAAATGGTAAGCACATTGTGTTGGGGATATTGTTAAGGCATTAGATAAAAGACACATGTAAAGATGAATTATGAAAGATTTACTCAAATAATCTTAAAAGATAAATTTTCTTAAAAGAGAGTCACGATTTTGATTCAAAGAAAACATCAAACAAAATAAAGAGTAACTAGAATGGAAATTTTCAATTATATGTTAATATTAGAAAAATGACTGGTTTAAACATGACAAAAAATATTCTGGTTCCTTATGATTTCACAAGTTTTGCAGAGAAGGCATTTGAAAAAGCAATAGAGATTGCAAAAAAATTTGATTCAAAAATAACCCTATTCAGTGTGATAGGGGGAAACACTGATACCTCTGGAATGAATTGGACGCGTGCTCAAGAAGCGCATGATGAGGCAGAAAATAAGACCAAAGAGGATCTAAATAAGATAAAAGATTTGTACAATTATGAAAATGTAGATGTTTCTGTAAAAATCATTCACAATCCATCTATTATAGATGGGATTCTTTCTTTTACTGAAAATAACCAAATAGATTTGATTGTGATGGGGTCTCATGGCAGATCAGGTTTTAAAAAACTGGTCCTTGGAAGTGTTGCGCTAGGAGTGGCAACAAAAGCTAGCATTCCGGTTCTGATTGTAAAATCTTTATAACAGAATTAAAAGATAAGCAAAAAGAATCCAGTTCAATTAAAATCATTTTTGTCTATTCGGCAAGAAAGTGCACACGCTTGTTTGGCAATAGATACTTAGTTTCTACACTTGTCGCACACTGCTTCAAATGTTTCTTCATGCAACACAAGAGAAACTCCTGACGTATAGCATTTTGAGCATAATCCTATCATAGGATTTTACGTTATTGAGAATTGAATTAGAACAGTTTGATTGAAGTTTTGTTCGATCTGGGTCAATGAATGTTCAGATATGAAATTAACTACTTTTTTTGAAAAAGGATTCCTATATGATAAGAGAGTTTTTTGGGTTTATCTGGGATTTGGTTACAGGCAATTAATTATCAACAGATTTTCCGTAAAAATCACAAAATTTGTTAGGACAGTAACCCAAGGGAATCCCATTTGGAGAGATTGTGTCTATTAATTCTGTGTCACAGTGCTTACACTTCAAAACTTCTATCACGGGTTTTCTAATTAATTTTAATTTTAGGTTTTACTACCTATTGTTAGATTAATGATATACTATCTATTCTACAATTTAGATTAAATAATGGTGGATTTTTTCAGATCTAAAATATCTTCCCATTCAATTACAGATTTGATTTGTATGATTGTCTAAATAAAATTGGTGCGATGAATATTGTTGTTAAAATTACAAAAACGATTGTAGCGTAAATCTCATCTGAAAGTACCTGAAATGCCAATCCAATCCCTGCAACAATAAAAGCTACTTCGCCTCTGGCAATCATTCCATATCCAATCCGAAATCCCATTTTCTTGTTTTTTAGTAAGAGAACTGCAGGTATTCCACATCCAAGAATTTTGGAAAATACTGCAATGCTCAAAATTACTCCAAACAAAATCCAATTAATTGAAGAAATTTGTGTGATATCTACATGTGCACCAATTACTACAAAAAACAAAGGAGCAACAATGACTTTTAACCTTCCGACAAATTCACGTACCTGAACTGCTAGTTTAGATCCTGCTAATCCCATCCCAGCTGCAAATGCTCCCACAATAGGATTCAATCCTAAACTAGCTGCAATTGCAGCCAAACCAAATGCGGAACCCAATGCAACTCCTTGTCTTGTACCTCTGGCTTCTAGTGTTGTAGGATGTGTTTTTGAGACCACATGAACTATCTTGGGTAACAGATACACTGCTCCAAGTAAAATCAAAACCCAAAAGCCTATCTCAGTAACTGTAGTTATTGCAACTGATTCTATTGTTGGAACTGTTTTCAAAGTAACAATAGAGATTACAGATGAAAGGATTGCAAGCCCTAACACATCATCTAATACAGCAGCATTAACCAGTATCTTTCCTTCTTTACTCTTTTCTTTTCCAATTTCTTCTAAAATTAAGACAGATACTGCAATACTTGTTGCACTTAATGTTGCACTGATTAGTACAGAAACAGTCCAATCAAATCCCATCCAAAGTACAACAAAATATCCTGTGACAAAAGGAACTAAAACTCCAAAAACTCCAATAATTGCAGCTTTTGGACCTGCCTTGATAAGATCATGGAATGTAAAATGTAATCCTGCTGAAAACAAGATAATGATTCCAGAAATCTGCCATAAACCCAACATCATTTCATTTAGTTCTACAATCGGTCTTTCGAAAATTGGAATTACTCCTCCTAAAGCAGCTGGACCTAGAATAACCCCTGCAAAAACAAATCCAATAACTTCTGAGATCTTAAAATGAGAACAAAGTCTTCCCAAAACCAACGCTGGTAAAACTAAAAACAAAACTCCAATAATTGTTGGAACTACATCAAACTCTGTAACCATTAATCGAGTATTTTTGCAAAATTCTCCAATAAAACCTTGAGTCTTATTTGCACAGGTGAAAACTAGTTTTCATACGTGGCCAATACTCGATAAACAGTATTTGGCGTGAAACCAACCTAAATTTAATCGATCGTACACATAATTTTGAATTTAGAGTTAGTTTTTGGGCATAGAATAAAGCTTAATTTTCATTTGACTATAAGCAGTATCATTAAGCCAATATTCGTTAAATGAAGATTGGTCTGTGAACCAAATACCGATACAAAGAAGGTTCAAAAACCAATCTCAGACATCTGCACATATGACAAACAAATTCAGGGCATTTTTAGAAAAATAGAGCAAGATCTTCCAAAAAAAACTGTTGAATTAATTTACAATGCCAAAGGAGCAGAAGCAATAGGAGAAAATGTGCTAAGTGAAAATGAGACTCCTCTGACCATTCTATTACGTTGTTTTAGTATTTAGGTTTCCAATACTAAATTTAGTACTACGTTCTTAACTATCCCAAACCATTCTCATATCCAATGACTAATAAAACAATAATCTTCGGTTCAGCAATTGCACTATTTGCAGAAGTGTTATCTAGTGGAATATTAGCAGAAGCCGCTCCCCAACCAAAACCACCAGACGACGTCTTTGTGACAAATGATGCTGCAAGTGCCATTCCAGTTAGTGGATTAATATCAACTTCATCTCAAATACCTGCTGTTTCTTCGATTTTTGTTAAAGTGTATCTGCTAACTTTCTTTCCTTGCATTATGGTTTGATCATATTTTTTGGCAGTATCCTCTAAAATTTACTCTCTGCTTTTTGTCATTTTACAACCAATACTGGAATCTTGGATGTGTGGAGTATGTGGTTTGCAACGCTTCCAATAAATGACTCCTCTGATGAACCAGCACCCTTTGAACCAATTACAATTAGTTCATAGTTCCACCTGTTTGCAAAGTCAAGGATGTCCTTTTTGGCAGAACCGTGAATTATCTTACTGTTCAGGTCTACACCGTTTTTGGCAGCAGTATTTTTTGCCTTTTCTAAAAGCATATCAATTTGTTTTCTTTTGGATGAATCCAGATCCTCAATGTTATCAAATCCGTATCGTGATGGCTTTTGACTGACGTATAGTCCTGTTAGTGTAGCACCGCATTGTCTTGCAAAATAGATTGCCTTTTCCAGTCCCCTAAAGGAGTTTTGTGAGCCGTCAATTGGAACTAGTATCTTTTTGACATCATAGTATTGCATTGTTTCTCTTGTTCATGCTAAATTTTTTGCTCCTCGCTACAAACAAAATAAGATTCAGTTGAATTCTGACTGTTTAAAATGCAGTATAGTTCAAGTGACCACTGAAAAAAATTATATTTTTCATACATTTTTTTGTTATTTTAGAGTCAGCATGTTGCAGTGCACCTCATCATGTATTGCACTAACCACATCATTGTAGTGCGTTTCCTCTGAATGAGACATGTGTGGGTGATCAACTATGAGCAGATCTATCTTATTGGATTCCACGTATTGGATTATACTGTCTACCAATGTTTCTGTGGATTTGAATGATGTTTTTAGGTCAACATTTTCTTGTTTTGCCTTTTCTTCAAATTTCTTTAGTGCATTCTCCACTAGATGTTTTTGTTCATTCTCCTTTTTCTTGTTGTTTTTACTCTTAAAAAAGAGGAATTCAGGTTGTTCTGCCTGTATGAATTCCACAACAGACAGTTTGGCATGACTGGATTTTGCCAAAGACAAACCCATGTCAAACGCCGTTTCCTTGTTTGTTGGCTTTACATAAGTTACAAGAATATTCCTAAAGGCATCGGCGTTAATCATGTTTCTCACCAATAATTATGATGTTCGTGTTGTTAAGTTCTTGTGTTGGAATAATCACGCTTTCATTGTTTTGAGTTGCAATTATGATATGTAGTAATTCCACTGCTGTGATTGTTCCTGATACCTCGCCAACTCTCACCTTTTGACCTATTTTGAGTATAGAACGTTGCTTTGCAGCAGTATTGATTGCAGCAGGAAGTATGTCCCTTAGTGCAAATCCAAGACCTATGGCTATTGCGGCACCCACTCCGATTGCAATGCTCCATGCAAATGCTGAGATCAGTATTGGAATTATTGTGTCGCCAATTCCAAGTTGGGTGAGGGCTATTGCAAAAATAATTGCATATATTACTGCCTTGACCCCAATTTTGACATATTTGGAGCCACCAAACTCATTTTTGATTAATTCTTGATCTAGCCATTTTCCAATAAAGTTGGCAATAATCAATCCAACAACCACGATAAGTATGAAGGCTAAAAGATTTGGAACCCACAACCATAGGTCAGTTAATGCTGTGGATAGTTGTTCAAACTCTAACGCATTGATTGCAGCAATAATGAAGAACAGGTAAACAAACCACCTTACACTTGCAGCAATTAGTTTTGAAGAGTCTTGTGATGAGGTAGTTTTTGTAAGAGTATCATCACTGTTATCATTGTTCTTGTTTACTTTTTGTAATAGTTTAGATGCAAATTTTTCAATTACAGTGCCAATTACCTTTCCAGCAATCAGACCTATTATCAATAAAATGACTGCAGCAATAATTTTTGGTGCAGATTCAGCAACCCCTGTAGCAAATGATGTTATTGCCTCAATTCCTGGTTCATATAAAAATTCTGTAGAAAATTCAGATTGGGCAAAACTACTAGGTAAAATAAATGAATTTAGCAAAATAAAACCCAAAGTGAAGAAAACAAAAAATGAGATTTTATTCAACCCATGACTCCTGTTTAACTTTTAATCCATAATCATCCTTTAGAGCATATCTAGATATTTTTACAAGACAAAAATTTTCTAGTATTTTTGGGATTGCAACTGTTGACATTCAAAAATTTTGTGACTGTATGAAATTTAACCTGCTCACAAGTTAACCTGATTGTACCTCATCAAAAATAATTGAATAAAAATAGATTTTAATTAACCACATGAACAAAACTTCATTTTTACCAACTAGTTGAACTGATACGCATAAATAATCAAATCAGTATATAAACACGTGGGATTGTCTACAACAAATTTGGCTGTATTGAGAACCTTTGAGCCATCTTCAATTCTAGGAGAATCAATGGATTTTTTTGAGATGCTAAAATATGATACAGATGATTTAAGAAATGAACATATCATAGAAAAAGACCAACTTGTTACCAAATACCTGGAACGAATTAATTCATCAAAATTAAAACAAAAAACAGATTATTTTAACAATGAGATCAAGAAGAAATTGAATAAATTTACAAAAAAATTACGTAATGTGAATGTATTAATTGATGAGCCTGATGTGTTGTTGGATGTCAAATGGAGCAAAATCGAAGAAATCTGTGATCTATTACGATTAATTGAACGAAGCGACGAACGTCAGATACGTTGGTCATTATACCATCTATTTAGCTCAGGAAAAAAAACAATATCATTAACAGATATCAAAAAACAATTAGATGGATTCAAAATACCTAATTTAGAAAAAACATTAAAGAAAATTACAAAGGAAGAAATAAAATCAGGGTTTGATGCATCATTTGAAAATTCAAGACTAACCATCAACCACCTTGATAAGAAATACATTGGCCACCACTTAGCTGATGCCATTGAAGAGATGTACAGACGTTCTCCAGGAGAACTAGAAGAAGATGTGCTAAAACTAATTGATGATGGATCTTATTCCAATACTGAAATATCTCAACTATTATCGCTAGATGAGGGAACTGTTTCTAGAATAATGAAGAAATTACGAAATAAAAATAAAATTATTCATTCTAGTTTTGGCGATAGTGGAATTAGATATCACACTACAAATTGTGACAACTGTCCTTTTGGGCAAACAAAGACGTCCTGTAGAAGAGAAGCTATAGAGTATATTGTAACTACTACTGAAAAAATTTTTGAGGTAAAAATACCTCCTAAAAAACTAGATGAAGTAGAAACCAATCAAGCACT
This sequence comes from Candidatus Nitrosopumilus sp., assembly GCA_029861345.1. GTDB lineage: Archaea > Thermoproteota > Nitrososphaeria > Nitrososphaerales > Nitrosopumilaceae > Nitrosopumilus. The sequence continues at coordinate 14,260 of JAOTZM010000013.1, read as the reverse complement.
GTTGAAAATTAAAGGAATTCTTGCATTGGCATTAAAAGAAAAAAATACAAAGTTAGAAAGAGACATGACAGATAATTTAGAAAAATATCTAAGCATGATCGTTCAAAAATTTATTGCAAAAGAAGTAAAAATTAATTCAAACTATCATAAATCTATGGCCAAATTACCATTACTATACAGATTGGGATTGTCTAAAGGTGCAAAAGAAGGAATAGAGATCATCAATAACATCGTAGATGAATCGTCAAAATACATGAAAAAGCAGGATCTGGTAAAATTAAAAAAATATGCCATGATAAAATCAACAAATTTAGATAATAGTCTTAGAGTCGACTTTTAGCAATAATCAATAAAGTATGAATAAAAATAAAAGAGATTTGTGCCATTCTACATAAGATCATTCTTTGGATTTTTCATCATTCCAAGACTGCTCGTTAATTTCATGGCATTTACAATCAGATGCCTTGTCTTACGATTTTTTTGATGCAAGATACTATCACATTTGTTGCAAGATGGATCTCTCCAGCTAGATTGGTTTCCACAATTTGGACATCTCATCTTTTGTAATATTGTAAAGTTTTTTTGAATTACTATGTAGATACGTAAATTGTTGTAGCATAATACCAAAACAGGTAATTGATCAGTTGTGCCTAATAACACACCTAATTAGATTGAAAGATTTTTAGAACAATTTACTATTGTAATTATAATCAAGCTTTTAAGCAAATTTTGCAATAGAGGATATGAGTCAAGATAATGATTGTTTGTACAATGTATGTATGCAAGTCATCGATATCATTGTGCAGAAATAGTCTATGGGTGGCATATTAGTTTCTTTTTGTAGAATCTTATATCATGATGCTGCAACAACAAATGAAGGCCAGATCAACCAACAGGATATTGTGCAAAGTGACATTTAAGCGAATCATGGTATTTCTCATAAATCCTCCAAAAAGCATGAAGGTTCATTCTCAAATTAGCTAATAACGAATTCAAATTGCTGTATTTGGTTTTGTTTTGTCTAATTCAGACTCTATTTTCTCTCTTTGTTTTAGAAAACGTTTTAGAAATGCATCTTTTTCAAAATTGGAATTCAAGAATTAATCAGATTCACATTTTGTCTTATATTTTCACCCCTCAACATTCGTCAATGATTTTTTCGACTTCCACGTGGGTGTTAATTTTAATCTCCTAACTATATCTCCATGCACATTGTTCTCCCAACTAAATTTGAACTAAAAATTATAAAGAAAACTTTATCATTAAGATACAACATTACACATGTGATAAAAATGTCAACTGATAAGAAAAATCAGGAGGCGTTCAATCTTACAAATATCAGCCCGCCCCCGGCACACACAATTAAGATTGCATACCTATAGGGCAGTGACATAACATCATTTACTAATTTGTACTTGTAAAACAATGACTAATCAGTAGTCAAAATCAGTATCCATAAAGAATTAAAAAAATAATTTTTCATGTAATTCAATAATTGTTAAATAACATTATTGTTCATTGTTTGTATCATGACTTTACAAAAAAGAAGTCATGGGTACAAAGTTGTTGAAGATGTTTTACAGGGCATGGGCGCAAGTAGTCTAATGCCCGATGGGAGCATTTTAGGTGTTAAAGAAAACTTCAAAATTGTTTCTTTAAATAGCAAAATCATTTTTGGTTATTGTTGGGACTAAGAGAAATTGATTTGAAAGAAGAGTATCGTTCAGACAGAAATGATATTGTAGCAGAATTCTTCTTTCCATGCCTAAGTAATTGTATAGAGTATGACAGGTGTGTTGACTTTTTATCAATTCATACATTAGCTACGATATCTATGGCATTTGATAATTTTGCAGGAGGCGAGGCAAAACTGAGAATGGTCACAGGTCACAGATTCAAGACCACCGATCTTAATTTACTTACAAAACTCTTTTCTGAAAAATACACAAAATCCTTTGAAAGTAGATTAATCAAAGATGTCAAAATTCAAAAACTCCAAAACATTGTGAATCATGGCCAAATCGAACTAAAGATTGCCATACCTAATTCAGAACACGTAGCAGAATCATTCTCAGAGAGAATCGGAATATTCAGAGATAGGGATGATCAGGTAGTTGCATTCACTGGAACTTCTAGCGAATCATTTTCTACTCAAACAAGGGATTTTGAATCTGTAGATGTATTTACATCTTGGAATGACAAATCACGAGTTGAAAGAAAGATGAAAGATTTTAAAGACCTCTGGGAGAACAAGACAAAATATGTCGAGGTCTATGATTTTATGTATGCTGAAGAGAATAATCTTTTAAAATATTCATCAGAATGGATAATGCAAGATTAAAGCTGAAATGATTCTTCTAATCTAGCCTTGTTTTCATAGAAATTCATTCTATTGATTTTATAGTAGATAACCTCACCGCGGCGCTCAATAACTGCAATTATTGGTTCTTTTCCCATCTGAGCAATCTCCTCAATCTTTTTTTGCAGATTTCCCATCTTTTCTTGTTGTCCTTCATTAAGACCAAAGATTAGAAATTTTGCACCCTTTTCACCAAAATGACCTCTTTCATAAACTCTAAAGTCCGAACCAAATCCAAATCCATCCTTTACAACATAACCTCGATTCCTTAAATCACGATATATCAAAAATTTAGTTAGAATTTCAGAATCAGTTTTTTGACAAATACTCATAAAAGAATCAAAACCAATCTGCTTTTTACCTTTCTTTAGAACTAGCATTCTAGAATACAACAAGTATAGGGTTTCAAATTGTTTTAGGAATAATTTTTCTTTTTCAATTTCTCCATATCCCTTTTGCTCAAGTTGATGGATCATGTCCATATCAGAAATACAAGTTTGGTCCGAAATTATCTCACCTTTAACCAAAGGAGTTTCTTCCATGATAAAGAGAAAACCAAATGATTTCCATATAAGCATTGGAAAGCACGAACAAGTCTTGGCTAACCGTTAAAATATGGGCATTCTGATCTGAGGATATCATGCATGGTGCCAATTATAGAGAAGGAAATGGACAAGTCTTTACCAGAAAACAGTACATCAAAGGCAAACCACAGATAAAGATTGCAAAATTTCAAGGTGGTAAAAGAGGAACATATCAGTATTGTGTTCAATTAAGTCTCAATGAAAAAATTCAGATCAGGCACATGGCAATAGAATCAACCAGATTGGCAGCAAATAAGACATTAGAGAAGACAACTGGAGAAACAGGTTACTATTCCAGACTTCGAATTTACCCACACAATATGCTTAGAGAAAATAAACAGATTGCAACCGCAGGTGCAGATAGAATTTCAGAAGGGATGAGAAGAGCATGGGGTAAAGCTACGAGTTTGGGTGCCAGAGTCAGAGCAGGTCAATGCATTATGGAGTTATATGTTAATGGTAATGATCACCTGGTGGCAGCAAAAAAAGCGCTAAAGGGAGCATGTGTAAAATTACCTGGTACGCCAACAATCACAGTGATGGATTGGAATAAACCATCACCATAGATTTTCCAGATCTGATTTCTTGGTTTTGATAAATTCTAAAAATTCTTCAAATTCTGCACTAGTTGGTTCTCGATTAAGAATTCTTTTGGATTGATAGTAAAAAGAGTTGTAAATTCTGCCTACAACAATACCCAAGGCAAAGGATTCTGAATCATCAATATTTGAAAGTAATTGAAGTAATTGTTTGATATCATCCTTGTTTGAAATAGTGTCTTTGATTTTTTGTTGCATCTTTTTTAGAAGAATTTCATCCATAATGAATATTATTTGAAATAGTTAAAAACAGTTTAATATCCAAATTCAGTCTCTAGGATTGTTGCAGTTATAGTACAGTTTGGTTAATATTCGAGCTTGCCAAGTTCGTGACCCGGGTTCAAATCCCGGTAACTGCACCATTTATTTTTAATTTTTTGGCATTAATCCATTTTGAATTATTTCAAGGGCATCTTGAGCTTTTTCTGGGCGAGGTAACTGAATCATGAATACATTGTCTTTTCCGTAATGAGACTTTGGAGAAGAGAGAGCAAGCATAGTAGTCTTTGCAAGAGATTCAAAAAAGGCAAGATCAGTTTTTGCATTGACTAGAAACTTTTCAACTATATTTCCTTTTGAAAATATCAAGATAACTTCAACAAAGACATTTCCTAGTCCATCTTGCAGTATATTTAGATCAGTATTAATCGATAAAGATTGTCCGGCAATTTTTGATAGCATCTCGTCATATTTTTTTTCTTCAATAACAATACACGGAGTCTCTTTTCCATCAAAATTAAAAGTAGTGATGTCTTCATGGACTTGCTTTAGCAGTCGCTTTAATTCTTCAGACATTTTCTTTCTCTTCTATTGAAGGGATTATCTTATCGCCTGCCTTTATCAAAAAGGGAGAAAGAAATGCAGTAATTATAGAGATTATGCCTATCAATGGGAACAAAAATGCACTAACTGCACCTATATCTATTCCAGCTTTTATAATTACAATTGAGAATTCGCCTCTTGGTGCAGCTAGGGTAAATGCAGAACGTAGCGCCTTACCACGTCTTTGTCTAAATATGACATTTCCAATCAGATTTCCCCCAAACTTCATGCCAGTAGCTACTGCAATCAGGGCAATGGCTACAAAGATATAATTTTCAAGTTGAGATACATCCATCAGGGCACCTACAGAAATAAAAAATATTGCTACGAACATATCTTTTATTGGGCTTGAGAGAAGTTTTGCTACTTCAGATGACTTTGATTCTGCAACAAGTACTCCTGCTAGAAATGCCCCAATTGCAACAGATAATCCTACAATGTTTGCCAATAAGGCATATCCAAAGCACACACCAAGAACGCTAAGTAATAAAATTTCACGATGTTCAGCTGCTGCAACTCTATCAATTAGTGGTGGGATAACACGGGTTCCAACAGTAAAGGTCCCCACAATAAGAATAATTGCAACCATCACTACTACAATAATAGATTCTATAGATACTGTTCCAACCAAAGCAATTGATTGTAATGAAGAGATCAAAATGACCGCAATTACATCTTCAACAATTAAAATACCTAAAACTAGGATAGATGATTCTTGTTTAATTCTTCCCATCTCCTCTAAAATCTTGACAATAATTGCAGTACTTGATATTGATAATGCTGCTGCAATAAACAATGCATCCATAAATTCCATCCCAAGTGCACTAGCAGTATAAAATATGACACCTAATGTAGAAAATAGCCCTATAGTTCCAACTCCAATTGCAACTCTACCAATACTTTTGATTTTTGAATATGGGAATTCAATACCAATTACAAAAAGAAGTAGAATAACACCAATTTCAGCAAAAAGATTCAATGCCGTAATATCAGATAAAATTCCTACACCTTCTAAAACATCAGTAGAAGGACCGCCTTCAGGTAAAACCCATGACCAAAAGGGAGAAAGCGGACCAATCAGCATTCCTGCAAATAGATAGCCAATTATCAATGGTTGTTTTATTTTAAAAAATGCAAGTGTAACGACAGCACCAATAATCATGATAAAAGCTAAATCAGTAACAAAAGTAGTGTGAGGAAGTTCGGGGGTAATCTGCTCAATTAAACTGCTGACAGTATTGTTAAGCGAGCTTTGAATTCCACTTGAATCTAGTTGTAGTGGAATATTTTGCATGTTATCATTTAACAAATTTATTTAAAAATGATTCCACAATAAAAATTTAGAAATTAATAGAGGCAAAGTGAACAATTGAAAATAGGCTCATGATAATGATTATCTCTTTATGCCTAGTAATCATTAATCTAAATGCAGAGTGATGATTAGGTCAGCTGAATAAAATGTAGAGATATGACCTGGGGTATCTGACTGCATAATTGGTTACGTTGTAATTACCTGATTATTAATAGTACGGTATGGTACCGTACTATATGATTCAATGTGAATATTGTACAAGAGGGTTCATTGATACAGCAAATGGTTTGGCTGAAAAGACCTTTCATGAATTACTTCATGAGCCAGAAGTTGTAAACAAGTAACTCTTTACATTTTTTATTTTAGACCTAACTTTTTTTATCATCAAATTTTTAATTTAATTCATATGGCTACTAAAATTACAAAGAAAAAAACCACAGCCAAGACAAAAAAAATTACAAAAAGGGAGCCAAGTCCATCTGTATTATTTAAGAAAGTTGCATCAGTTTCTGATTCTAACAAAGTATTGCAAAAAGAGATCAAAGCGATGACAAAGATTTTTGGTGAAAACCAAAAGGTCCTAGTATCTATGAAAGGCATGATAGATACATTATCATCAACATTAGAGTATATCCAAAAACAATCAAAACAGATCAACATTATAGAAGAAGACACTCAAAAGCTATACGCAGGATTAAGTCAAGTTAGAACACAGTCCAATCTAGTTAACAAAATCAATAACCAAACTGCCAAATTACAAGAAGAGATAAACAAAATTTCTGATTCACAAAAAGCATCAGTGCCCACAGGACTATCTCAACAAGTAGAAGATAGTATGGAATCAATCAAAAATAATTCTCAAATGATAATTAAAATTGCTCAGAGAATTGATGAGGTAAGAGATGATCTCAGGAAGGTCTCGGGAAAAACAGACTCATTTTTAGAAATTGGTTCTGAAATTAATAAACTAAAAGACAGCATAGAAGAGGTTTCAGGAAAAACTACAAAATTAGAGACAGGAACTCAAATTATTGAAAGTCTAAAACAAGAACTTGGAAAAATTACAGAGGGAGTATCATCCAGTTCAACTCTTAACGATGAATTAAATGCGATAAAGGTCACAATTGATGCCATATCATCAAAGGCCTCAAAAATTGATTCGTTGGGAGGAGTAATCGATGGCCTCAAACAGCAGTTTGAAGCAGTATCATCAAAGGCTAATTCTGTAGATAGTCTGAGCTTAGAATCCATCAAGGAACTTGCAGGAAAAATTGATAAAATCGAGACTGAGATTGGAGCATTATCACAAAGGGCAGATTCAACAGCATTTGTTGGAGAAGGACTCAAATCAGTCCAAGAAGATTTCTCTGCTTTCAAACAAAATGTGTTTGATAAAACAAATAGTATTGAGCAAAAAATAGGTTCAGTCTCAGATATTATTAAAAGACAAGACACATCTACTGCAGAATTTCATAAAAAATCTGAAAAATTATTTGATGAGATGCAAGCAGTCAAAAATGTTGCAAACAAGGCATCAAGTGATTCATCAAAAGAAATGATGGCACTGCTAAAGCTTTCAGAATATCAATCAAACATCAGAATGAATGCAGAATCAAAGTATGGAGATGCAAAAGTTATAGAAAATATGGCATCACAAACTGCCGACATGGTTAATCTATTTGATAGAATTTCAATAGAGTCTGGGGAGAAGATCCCACTTCCTCATGAAGTAAGACAGTGGGCGGTAAGTAAAATTTTAGATTGTGCAGACAAGTGGGAGATTCGATTTAGTGATGTCTATTCAATTTTAACAAATGCCATAGGACGAGACATGTTAAAGGAATCTGTAAGGATTCAGCAAATAAGAGATATTTATGGAATTAGAGCAGTTGATCAAATTAGAAAGGATCTAAATATTTCTTAAATTCCTGGTTCGTCTGCTTCTTTGAGATGTTCTTTCTTCCTTTTTAATGCAGTAAAGATTCCTATAATTGCAGCAATCCAAATAGTGCTAAAGATAATGTTTGAAACACTGGCATACTTGTATGGCGTGGCATCCATAATATTGGTTCTCAAAGATAGTGCTCTGTCATTGATGTCTAACATTCCAGTATGATATGCAGAGCTATCCTTTGGAACCGCTGAGATTTTTTCAACACCTGCCAGCATAGTATTTACGTCACTTTGAATTCTAAGGAAATTCGTTGATTCTGTGGCGAACAGCCAAACAGGGTTTTTGGAAATAACTACACCGTTTGCATCAGTTGTCTCATGGATATTCTCCATTGCAATATCCAAGTCTGCCTGGATTGCCAATAAATGGGCACGTAATGCAACAGGATCAGAAGAGCCTACAACACCATCAAGATGTCCCCTAATTCTATCAAGGGGATAAATGTCAGTGTTATAGCCATTGATTGCCATAAATCCTCCGAAAATTATAATTCCAACAATTCCGACCATAGAAAGTTTGTAAATAATATTTGCCATCTTTTCCTTCTTGGTCATTTGACGCATCTTACTTGATTTATTTCTTTTAAATCGTGTATGAGACAGACTCATGTAGGCAATATAGAAGAATCCAACTGCTTGCAGTCCAATGATTGGTACAAAGATTGGATTATTTGAAAATATTGCAATAAAGATTCCCATTATGCCATATACGCCAAAAAATATCTCCAAAAGAGTAGTCTGTGTAAACGGTAAATTGTATGCCTTATTTCTCCAATCATCATCTTTTGTAATGATTCCATATTTTGGAGTTCTAAGAAATTCATTTTTCTTTCCAAGAACTGCATCAAATACTGCAACTGTATTATTTACTGACATACCAGCATTATACACTAGTAGTGTAGGTAGAATCTTTGCTTTTGATTTCCATGACTTGTGATACATACTTTGCATAATCATGATATAAGCACCAGGTCCCATTGCAAGATATGTAGCAATTGTTAACGCAGGAATAAAGCTAACCACATAGAGATTAACTTGTCCTGCTAACAAAATAGGCAATGCCAAAAATTGTATCAGCATTAATGGGTAAACTATATGACGAGTAAGTTGTATGAATGCCTGAATCTTTGCTTCAACTGCAACTTTGCGTTTAAGGGCAATATCAGAAAGTAATTTTATGGCACATTGAATTGATCCTTTTGCCCAACGGAATTGTTGTCTTTTAGCTGCATTCATCTGAACAGGAAGTTCTGCATCAACTACAACGTTAGGTAGGAACACACATTTCCATCCTTTCATTTGCGCTCTATAACTTAGATCAAGGTCTTCAACTAGTGTAGCAGTATGCCAACCTCCAGCATCTTCAATACAATCACGCTTCCAAATTCCAGCAGTACCATTGAAATTCATGAATAAATGAGAATTGCTTTTGGCTTTTTGTTCTATAAGAAAATGAAAGTCAAGACTAAGTGCTTGTGCTTGAGTAATTGCTGAATAGTTTTCATTTACATGCCCCCAGCGGCATTGAACAAGACCAATATTTGATTTTGAAAAGTGCGGAATTGCTCTTTTAAGAAACCATGTAGGAGGAATAAAGTCAGCATCAAAGATTGCAACAAGTTCTGTATTTGTTGTCTTCATAGCATATTTCAGTGCACCTGCCTTGTACCCTTTTCTAGTTCCACGTCTTACGTGCTCAATTTGGAACCCTTGCTTCTTGTAATCATCAACAGATTCTCCAAGTAATTCAACAGTATCATCATCAGAATCATCTAATACCATAATCCTCATTTTCTCTTTAGGATAATCCAAATTACAAACAGCATCAATGAGTCTCTTTGCAACATATTTTTCATTATATATTGGAAGTTGAATTGTAACTGATGGAGTTCCTAAATCAGTAGTTGAAAGAACATCTTTTCTTTTTCGAGAAAGATATGCCAAATAGTAAAAATTGCAAGTATATGCAGTAATTATAATAGCAGATAAAATAAACAGATCAAAAACAAACTGAGTGAAAGGATTAGCTGACATATCCCTAGTCTCTCAGAATTACTAATCGCTATTTATACTTGCGAGAAATTAAACTATTTTTGCTCAAAGATCTTGATTGCCTGTGGTGGACAAACACCTTCACATGCAAGACAGAAGATACAATCAGGTTCCTTTGACATTAATGGTTTCTTATCTGATCCAGGATTTCCCGGAGAATCAAACCACTCGTAAACACCCACGGGGCATGCTTCAATACATCCACCATCTGCAATACAGATATCATAATCTACTGAAACAAATTCTCCCCAAACTCCCATGATTCCATTACTTGTACCTCTTCTGCCCCAAGTTTTGATGGTATGTTCAGCAGCTTCATATGCTGCAGATGGTTTCATTTTTGATTTATAATCAATATCAATTGGACCTGGTTTAGCACCATCTGGAATTTCAATTTCACCCTCATCTTCTTCACCTTCTTCGTCTGTTGCTTCAATTGGTTTTGGTTTTGCACCTAGTACAATTTTTGCCAGAGGGGTAAGGTCTTCAAGTTTTTGAATGGCAGCAACTTCAGAGATCTTTTCAGTTTTTGCAAAGTAAGAAATCATCTTGTCGGCCAAGATAGTGTTACGTAAAATAGTATCAATTACCATTTTTGCAAAATGATCTGCTTTCTTTCTATAATCTTTAACCCAGTTGGGATCACCAAATTTTTCAATTGGGAAAATTTGATAAATAATATCTACTACCTCCCCAGAAACAATTTCTACTGTAACAGATAAATCAACTTCCTCGTAGCCTTTTGCATCTGGATCCTTCATGTTTTGTTCTTTCCAGCGATATGTTGCAAAAATTCTGTCAGCATACATATCCATTTCAAATGCCTTTTTGAGACCGTCGTGAACTGATTTTAGTTCTGCTGGTTCTTCTAGTTTAATAGGTAACCTGTAAAGTCCGAGTTTGAATCCATGTAATGGATAAACACCACGTTTTGCAGTTGGAGCCTCCATTGACCATACTCGATCTTTTAAAAGTAATGACATTTGATTTCTATAATTTCATTTTATTTAAAAAGGTTATCAGGCATCATCATCAGGACAAGTTAGCTCCCTGAGTGTAGTATATTTTTTTTCCATTGCTTCTGCATGAATCATAACCTGTGATAGATCGTTAGAATCTTTGGAAAAGTACCATCTAATGGGAACCCAATGTCCAATTCCATCCATATCATGGATCATACCCTTGTCAGCTTTGACGTTTAGTTTTACATCAACAGATGTCTCTTTTACAGTAAGACCTCTCTTGGTTTTGTCTTCCATGATAAAATCGGTCTCACCATCTTTGATAAAATAGAAAGAGCCTTTCTTAAGAACAGGAAGGTCTAAAAGCAATTTATTTTTCCACAGGATTTCCTATCATGTTACCCCATTCAGTCCAAGAACCATCATAGTTTCGAACTTTGGAATACCCAAGTAGATATTTTAGAACAAACCAACTGTGAGAAGATCTTTCTCCAATTCTACAATAACAGATTACATCCTTGTCTGGAGTAATACCTTTTGGCTCGTAATTTTGTCTTAATTCTTCAACTGCTTTGAATGTTCCATCAGCATCATTGACTGCGGTTGCCCATGGAATGTTGTTTGCAGAAGGAATGTGTCCTCCTCTTTGTGCATGCTCCATTGGATATTCTGGTGGAGCAGTAATTTCACCTGAGAATTCAGCAGGGGATCTTACATCAACCATTACTGTATCTTCTTTACCCAATGCTCTGCTGACATCAAACAGATAAGCTCTTAATCCTTCATCTGGAGGTTGTGCGTCATATGTTGTTGATTGTATTTGTAGTTGATCAGTAGTATAATCTCGGTTTTCTAATTCCCACTTTTTTCTTCCACCATCCATAATCTTTAGATTTTTATGTCCATAGTATTTGAAAACCCAAAAAACAAATGCTGCAAACCAATTGTTAAAGTCACCATAAAGAATTACTTCAGTTTCGGGAGTGATTCCATTTTTTGACATTAAGGCTTCAAATTGTTTTTTGTTAATAATATCTCTAGTAACAGGATCATTAATGTCACGTTTCCACCAAATTAAGCTGGCACCATTAATGTGACCTTTTTCATATCCATTTACTGGATCATAATCTACTTCCACTAATTTTCTATTTTCATTAGGAGGGTTTTGTGATACCCATTCAGTATCTATTAAAACTTCAGGATGTGCGTAACTCATTATACCTACGGGTTTGCATTCATACTTATTTGTTTTTCCCATATTCATCAAAAATATCATTTTTAAGTAAATAGAATTCAGAAGAACTGCTTGAAACTTGAAAAAGTTGCAGTAGTAAGTAAAGTGGGCTCAAAAGATTCAGAGCAGGCTGCGAAAAATGTTGCAAAAAAGCTTTTAGCAAAAAAATCCACAGTCTATACAATTTCTCCAATCGAGGTAGAAGGAACAGAAAAAATTGAAACCCTAGAGGAATTAAAAGAGATAAAACCAGATCTGGTCATCACCCTTGGAGGAGATGGAACCACTCTTCGAGTTTTTAGAAACCTAGAGAATGAAACACCAATTCTAACAATTAACGTAGGGGGAAATAGAGGAATTTTATCAGAAATAACAATAGAAGAACTTGATGAAGCAATTAATCAAATTTTAAAAGACAAATTTTTCTTGGACAAAAGAACAAGAGTAGTTGCATCCTGTGGAGGAAAAGAATTTCCGCCTGCATTAAATGAAATCTACATTAGTAGAACAAACCTAACTAAAACTACAGAAATTGAAATTAAATTCCAAAACGATACTGTAAAACAAAAAATGGATGGAGTAATTATTGCCACTCCCAGCGGTTCTACTGGTCATTCGTTCTCACTAGGAGGACCAATTTTGCATGAAAGTCTGGATGTTCTAATTATCACTCCTGTTGCACCAGTGTATAGACTTGAGTCAATTGTAGTCCCAGATGAAAAGATTGAGATCATTTGTTCTCATGACTGCAACATTGTGATGGATGCTCAGGTGGTTAAATCTGCAGGATATGAAGAACCAATAATTATCAAGAAATACAAAAAACCAGCAGTCTTTGTGAGATTGAAAAAACGAGGACTGAGACAGATGAGTAAACTTGGATTTTAGAATTTTAGATGCTAGTGCATTTTATGCAGGAGTGCCATTTAGATCATCCAGTGATTGTTATACTACATCTCTTGTTTATGATGAAATTAAACACATAAAGAAAAATCATGATGCCCTTGGGACTCTGCTTGAAACTAATAGATTGAAAATTAGAGAACCAAATAAAGAATCAATAGAGGCTGCAACAAAAGCAGCAAAAGATACGGGTGATTTTCAGCAGCTATCAAAGCAAGACATTTCAATAATTGCTTTATGCATTGAAATGAAGGGTGAAATAATTAGTGATGATTTTGCGATTTCAAACGTAGCAAAGAATTTTGGCTTGAAAGTATCACCAATAATGACTAAAGGTATAGAAGACATAGGAAAATGGGTTCATTATTGTCCAGGATGTAGGACTAACCACACTAGTGGAAAAGAGTGTCCAATGTGTGGAACGCCATTAAAAAGAAAATTACTCAAGGGGAAATCGTTTTCCGTACCACTCAACGAATGAACCATCATATAGTTTTACTTTATCAAATCTTGCCATCTTCAATTGTAAAAATAAATTTGATGCTCTATGACCATGCATACAATAGCAGACAATCTCTTTATCTTTTGAAATTTGATTTTGTGAAAATAATGCCTTCAAAAAGTCCTTGTCATGAAATAATTTTCCATCATAACTAATACCTTCTGTAAAAGGAATTAATTTTGAGTTTGGAAGATGGCCGCCCATAAATTCTTGAGGGCTTCGAGCATCTAAAATTTCAAAATTTTTCAAATTATCTTTTATGAAATCAGATTCTATTCGGATTTCAGAATTTATTTTAGGAGAAAATTCAGTTAGTTCAGGAGAAAATATTTGATGGGTTAGCTCAAAACCGTATTTTTGCAAATCAGATGCGTTTGCATCAAGTAAGAAAGTTTTCTCATGTCCAAAATACATTAGGGTCCAAGCAATTCTTGCAGTAGAAGGATCCATAGAATTTCCAATTAAAACAACTGTTTTGCTTTCATCAATTCCAAGGTTATTGAAAAGATGAATAGCTTTTTCTTGTTCAATTACGAGGTTTGAACCATACTGATCAAAACGAATTACTTGTTCTATAGATATGGATTGAGATTTTTTAAGATGGCCATTAAGAAACATTGGTTTGGGACGTGTATCCAAAATTATAAGATTAGAATCAGAGAGATGTTCTTTGAGCCAATCAGATGTAACTAACATAAAAAATCTAGATTTCTTAATTTATTTAATGGTATCATGCATCATGCAAAGTTTTTTGATTAGATTCTTTATGGGATTTGTTTTTAGATTCTAACATTTTTTTTATTTTCTTTGCTCGAACATCACCTAAACCCTCCACTTTTGCCAGTTCAGCTGTTGTTGCAGTAAAAACCTTCAAAGGAGTTCCAAATTTTTCAAGCATTCTAACTGCAAATTTTTCTCCAATTCCAGGTAAGCTACAAAGAACTGAGAGTTGTTGCTTTTCTAAATCAGAAGATTTTT
>JAOTZM010000161.1 GCA_029861345.1 Candidatus Nitrosopumilus sp. | reverse complement strand
AGAAGGTGCAGGAATATCTTCATTCTTTAGAATAGCTGCAAGTCTTCCTATCAATACATCTGCTGGTACATCATAGACCTTTGCCATGAAGTCAAAAAATCGAGAATCGTCTTATAAATCATTGAGGCGTTCAGCTAAGTTTGTTAAACATATTTCAGCGTAAAATTAAGATTTGTCAAGTGATTTTGAAATTAGATTAAAAACTGCAAATTTAACTTATTATACATTTTTAATTAGAGATTGTCCACCATATGATAACAAGAAAATTCCAATTGTATAGATTACTTTCTAAGATAATAGAACAAAAGATGCAATACTTGGAATTTTTTTGGAATTTAAGATAAATAGCATATAATATCCTGGAGGAGCTAAATTTTTGTTACCAGGAACTTGTATTGATAAAATATTATCATTTTTTTTTTTTTCAAACTTTAATCCTACATATCTTTGTTCAGGATTAAGACAATGCGTTGTATTTGATGGGCGTATTATCGCAATGGATTCGATATTATTTACATCCAAAGTTTCAATGTCAAATTTTTCATCATATTTTATCAAAGTTGGATGTTTTAGAATTTTTGGACGCTCACCTTTGAAGAAATAAGGAGGTTTATAGATTTCAATTCTTTTTTCAAAACATTTTCTAGAAGGATTGCTACCAGCTGTCATCACACTACCAGCTGTCATCACACTACCATCTGGCAATAAGATAGCATTTGAATGATATAATCTGTCAACAGACATTGTTGCAACTTTTGTCCATCGTTCTTCTTTTGTAATAAACATCTCCGCATCCATAACTGCATCTTCAGTATGCCTTGGATTTCCTGTGGATTCATCTATGCATCCTTCATTTCCATGATGATGTCCCATGTGTCCATCTTTTCCACCAACAACCAAAATATTTTGATCAGGTAAAATTACTGCATAAACGTAATATCGATTGTAAATCATGTTTTTGTATTCTTCATATCTTGGAGTTTCTTCTGATTTCGAATCAAATCTTATAATTTCAGTTTTCTTTGTTATGTGATTACCAACTGTATCACCACCTCCCATAAGCATTATTTTCCATTTATCATATGGGGGGTTGAGTGGAAGTAATACGCTTGAACCTTCCTGTCTATGCATGTTTTCAGGATTAGGGATTTTTTTCCAACCTTTTTGTCCTGGTTTGAATGTACCTATGTTAAATCCAAATAGTGTAAATGGAAATGTCATATGTGTATTATATGATCCAGAATAGAACAATTCTCCATTTGGCATTAAATGGATCCTTGGATATAGTGGAAGAAACTTGTTAGCGCCTTCTAGATGTTTCCAGACATATTTATTTTCAATTTTGGTGCAAATTTCATGATAATTTAGAATTACCCAAGGTGGCCATTTTGTAAGACCTGCAAATGTTGCAATACTTCCATCTTCTAACATAATACATGTAGGATACCATCTACCATGTCTCATATTTTGAAGTCTTGTCCAGCTGTAGTCAACTGGATCAAAAATATAGGATTGCTCTAATCCTGAAAAAGGAGGAAATGCAAATTCTAAACTAAAAAATCCATCATATTTGTGGGTGCCGCCAGCAATAAACAATCTACCATCTGGTAAATACGCATGTCCAACACAAAATAAATCACCTTCAATTCCAGCATCAGATATTTCGCGTACAGTCCCATTGTTATGATCAGAGTAATTCGGGGAAAATATTTCAGGCAAATACCACTTTCCTTCCATTTCTTTTTCATTTGCTGAACCTCCAAAACCTAAAATTTCTCCTGTATGAAGTAGGGCTAAATGAATAGGCAAATGTTTGAATTGTGGTTTGATTACTTCCCATTTTCCAACTAATATAGATTCATTTTCATGACTCATCCAAAATTATTTCTCAAATTCATATTAAACTGTTAAAACAAAAGTTAAAGAAAGAAATATCATCTAAAATCCAGAAATACATAATCATTGAGGTATTATTTTACGATAAGTATGCCCACACAAGTTGCAGGAAATTCTGATCGACTTTACAGATGCTCTACCTATACGAATCCTAGAATTAATTCCAGGTGTAATAAAGGACTTACATTTTTTACAAAAAACCATCCTAAGATCATAAGGCATTCGAATTTTATGTCTGGTACTAATTCTGCGAGCAAGTGAAGCTTGACGCTGAGAAAGTTCTGGATTCGTTTTTGCATTAGAAATTGCGTTTTCAATAAGGATTTGCATTCTCTCCATTGCAATTTTTCTGACTGCAGGTTTCACAATAATTTCTGAAAACACACCTAAAAATTGGTTCTTATCATAATGAAGAAATGCAGTCAGCGGGATTCGAACCCGCGTCACAGGGTTGGAAACCCCGAATACTAACCAGGCTATACTATGACTGCAACAGAATGCAAATTTTAGTTCCTACATAAAAATGGTTTTTTCATACTCATAGAGTAGTCTAGCAACTACAACATGACCTTCAAATGATCCACCTTCAATAGAATACAAATTATTTATTTTGTTTTCAATTAAATCAGAAAAATGTCCTTTCTGGAATCCTCCAAGCACAATACATGCATCATCTGAAATCTCTGCTGCAATTTTTTCATATGAGCGTATTCTACCTTTAGTTGAAAATCCAAATACTTTTGATAGATTGATTTCATCCAATAATTCAGAAAATGTTTTTTCTTTAATTTCAAGTAATACTTGATCATTTGCTATAATTTTTTTTTCTTGATAGAGTTTTTCAATTAGACCTTCAAATCTATGATATGATTTTGGGATATGTACATTTTGACCAAAATAGATTACTTTATCGTCAATTGTATGAATGAAAAGTTTTATTTTATTTTGGAAATATAATGGAATTGTAGTAGCTTCAAGTATTGAAAAATGAACCAGATCTGGTCTTCCTCTTTTTATTTCATTTTTGATTCCTTTCATTGCTGCAAAGTGCCAGGAATTATCTAGTAGAATTTCTGAAGAATTTTTGCCAATCTTTTGTGCATGTGAGATTACTGAAGGATGTGATGTCAGTTCTTTAGGAACTAGCTCTAATGAAGATTCAGCTAGAATTAGAGAAATCATATTAATTGATCATTTCTATTTGATTTTTAAATTCATTCCATCCAGGTTTTGGATTTCCATCAACATCAACAAGACCAGCATTACAGATGTAG
>JAOTZM010000182.1 GCA_029861345.1 Candidatus Nitrosopumilus sp. | reverse complement strand
AGATGATAATTTAGTTGGAATAATTACAGAAAAAGACCTTATGACAAGTATATTGATTTTTGGTCACAACAAAGATACTCAAATAAAAAACATAATGACTTCTTCAGTGATAAGTGTAAATTCAGATGCCTCTATAATTGAGGCTACAAATATTATGATTGAAAAGAGTATTCACAAACTTCCAGTAATGGAGAATAATAAATTAATAGGACTGATCTCAGCAACTGATCTAATCACTATATTTTCTATGAGTGATGAAGATGATCTTGTAAAAATTCTTGGTACTCAATTAGGTCTGTAGTTTGTTTTTTGATTCTCATTTTTTACAATATCTAAAACAGACATTCATTTTAGTCTTAAAACCTAATTATGTTCTAATGTCATTGTATTAACAAAACTTGAAAGTTAATTTCCACGTCTATCTGCATCTCTTTTATTTCATAAATTGGTGGTGTATCAATGGATTCATGCCCTGAGTTTTTGAGGGTATTTAACTAATTTGATAAATCCCGCCAAGGGATACAAAGTTGATTTCAAATTAAATCTAAATATCTGTCACTTTTTTCGAATTGGAACTTTTCTAGAGACAAGTTACTATTTTACTCCGGTCGGGTTAGCATACCGTCCCTCAAGATTGGGACTTTTCTAGAGGCAAGTTGCTACCCTAGTCCGATCGATGTAGAAGGAACTGTTTTCAAACCTACAATGTTATAATGGAATCGCAGGACCAAACTTAACATATAGTTCAGTTATGTCTGTTCGCCGCATTTTTTTGAGTAATATTATAAAGATAGCCAACAGGAATCGCGAATCTGGATGATGAGGTCTCACACTGAACAAAAATGAAGGTTTTCCGTGTTGGGTTCCTCTTTTATCAATTGAGAACATAAGATTTGTTGTACATCCTACCGCAATCTTCTTGCTTCTTTCATTTTGTATAGTAAAAACCCATTCTACAAATCCTCTTGTTGATAAAATTTTCTTGCCAAATCTATCTTCTACGATTAATTTTTCATGACGCCTTTTGGGAACAAGAACATTTCCCAAGTAATTTCCAAAGTGATCTTCGATAGTATATCTTTTTGAACCGTATTCTTTTATTCTAAGACATATAGTTCCATTAACTTCAGTGACAATTATCATATCTTTTTTGTTTGTTCTAATCCTTCCAATCAAGTTTTGGTGTTTGTCAAAAATATCTCCAAATATTTCTTTTTTGTGTTCAACTGGAATTAGATAATATCTTCTGTTTCTAGCAAATAAAACCATGATTGTTACTAAAATAACACAATTGATACTTGGATATAATTTTAATATCTTCGTATGGAGAAGAGATTTGATTTGTTTCTTTTTAAAAAATTAATTATAATAATTTAAATTGCCTGAACAGTTATAATTCTCCAAGATCCTTCATTTAGTCTTTATAAGGTCCATTTTCTTCTAACATTGACATCCAAAAATGTTCTGTATTTGTCATTCTCAGTCAATTCATAATGATCAACAAAAATATCTACTTCATCAATATCAGGGAATCTAATTCCATAATCTTTTTTTAAAAACCATCCCGCAACTGGATAAATATTGTTTTATTAAGAAGTATAGTTACTTAATGTGAAATTTGACATGAAGGGCTCTTACTGCTATTTGTTTACACTAGGGTTAATGATATTATTTGGTGTTTCTATGGTCTTCTCTTACGATCTGATTTTTGCACAAGTTGAGATTCCTGATAGCCCCATTGACTTAGAGGCAGATGTTGTCTCCTCAACGCAAATAGATCTATCTTGGTCTAAATATGATGATACAGATATTTCTATAACTGGTTATAAAATCGAAACAAGAATAAATACTGACTCAGATTATTCAGTTGTTGTAGAAGATACAGGTAGTGTCGATACTAAATATTCACATACTAGTTTGACACCAAATACCGTTTATGCTTATAAAGTATCTGCGATAAATTCTGCTGGAGTTAGTGAATCTTCTAGTACTGTCACTGAAAAAACTCCTGGAAATGATTCTAGTGGATCAGATACTGACATAGAATACACAGATATTCCTACTGATGTAGCAGTCAGAGTAACGTCTTCAACATCTGTTGAATTAACGTGGGATCCACCAACTCATACCTATGGACAAACCATCCAAAGTTATACAGTCAAAGAGGAATTGGCTTCTGACGTGTATGAGGATGTTGCCACTGCTTCTGGTTCTGACACAAAGTACACAATATCTAATCTGAGTGCCGATAAAACCTATGTGTTTGTAATAGTGGCTAATTACGAACTGGGATCCAGTGATATTTCTAAAGAAGTTAGGGCGACTCTGAATTCTTCTGATACTGATGATAATACTGACAATGATGATACCGATAATAATAATACTTCAGAACCTGATGATGTACCTGACCGTCCTGATGATTTAGAAGCTGATGTTGTCTCCTCAACGCAAATAGATTTGTCTTGGAAAGCACCTGACGATGACGATAACAACAACGCTGGAGT
>JAOTZM010000114.1 GCA_029861345.1 Candidatus Nitrosopumilus sp. | reverse complement strand
AATACCTCTCAACAAAACTCTTCTACATCTGATAATACCTCTCAACAAAACTCTTCTACATCTGATAATACCTCTCAACAAAACTCTTCTACATCTGATAATACCTCTCAACAAAACTCTTCTACATCTGATAATACCTCTCAACAAAACTCTTCTACATCAGAGAACATTCCATCAATTAATGATGTGAAAAAAGCTTCAATTGAAGCATTTTCTAATATTGTTGATCCAGAAAAAGATCCACAGCATTATGTTGATAGATACAATAACGAACCTGCCTACCAAGATTGGTTTGATAGGAACTTCGCTGAAATAACAATTTATGAGGCCTTAAGTATAGAGAAATTTGATACCGAACCAACTCCAGAACCAACTCCAGAACCAACTCCAGAACCAACTCCAGAACCAACTCCAGAACCAACTCCAGAACCAACTCCAGAACCAACTCCAGAACCAACTCCAGAACCAACTCCAGAACCAACTCCAGAACCTGCAGCATTTGTTGATCCAGAAAAAGATCCACAGCATTATGTTGATAGATACAATAACGAACCTGCCTACCAAGATTGGTTTGACAAGAATTATTCAGAATATTCTTCAATTTATCATGCAGTTGGAATAAACGATCCTGCTGATATCGTTGATCAAAATGATACGGACTTTACAAAATGTGGACCTGGCACAGAGCTAGTTGGGGATATATGTATAATTCTAAAAACACAAGAAAAACCATGGTGGCAATTTTGGTAGTTACTAACACATTAGTTCAATAGATTTGAGAGTAGGATTGAGGACAGACAACGTTCTATTATGAGAAAATTTATGAATCTATTCGTTTGATCTATATGCGTGTCTTAGGTGAAAGATAGATTTACAATATCTCATCTTTATTGATTTTTTTGATATTTTTGTTTCTTGTTTTTTACTAGGCTATGATCTATCCAATAACCACACCGCATTCTAACATAATTGTTTAAATTATTGTTATTATGGATTGAAATGAAAATGTTACAACTATTGCCCTCTTCATCATCTATAGTTACTTATTCTATTATTATTCCGCTATTTGTATTATTGTTGGTACCTGGAATTGGTGTTTTTATGCCCTCACATGTTTTTGCTCAGGATGAAGTACCTGAATCCTCAAGTACCTCTGTAATGGAACTTGAAATAATTGCCAAAATTGATGTTTCAAGATCTCCTCCAGTAGAAGGTTCAGAAGATACTCCAATCACAATCATCGAATTTGGTGATTTCCAGTGTCCAAAGTGTGACCAGTGGTTCCAAAATGAGAAACCAACAATAAAGCAGGATTATATCGATACAGGCAAGGCCAATCTTTATTTTGTTGACTTTGCATTCTTAGGAGGTGACTCTATGACTGCAGCTAACGCATCATATTGTGCAGAAGAACAAGGAAAATACTGGGAGTTTCACTCTCATCTGTATAACAACCAAGGAGGAATAAATGAAGGATGGGCATCTTCAAGTAATCTTAAATTATTTGCATCAGATGTAGGACTAGATGTCGTAGCATTTGATGAATGTTTTGATTCCGGAAAATACGATGACAGAGTTGCATATAATACAAGTGTTGGTGCATCAAATGGTATTGAAGGAACACCTGCATTTTTCATAGTTAATAATTCTGATGGTACAACTGAAAGAATAGATGGTCCACAATCATCAGACATATTTGCTAAAGTAATTGACGGTATGCTTGAAGGTTCTGTAATCCCTGCATCTGCTGCCGAAGAAGCAGAGACTGTGTCTGATATAGAAGACCGAGTAGAAGAAATAACATCAGATACCAAAGAAATACTATCTGAAGCTGCAGATGATGTTACAGAAATGACATCAAATGCTACAGAACAAACAGAAGAGATTGTATCTGAGACTGAGAATCAAGTCGAAGAAACAGTAGATGATATTGAAATTATGGCAGATGAGAGACCTAAAGTAAACGTGGATGTAGATGATAACGAAGTAGGAGGTGGCTGTCTTATTGCAACTGCAGCATATGGAACTGAATTAGCACCACAAGTCCAACTCTTAAGAGAACTTAGAGATAACACTGTAATGAGTACTGTATATGGTACATCATTTATGACTGGATTCAACCAATTCTATTATTCATTCTCACCAACAATCGCTGACATGGAAAGAGAAAACCCCTTGTTCCAAGAAGCAGTTAGAGCATTTATCACTCCAATGATTTCCACTCTATCTATATTGACACTAGCAGAGGAAGGAAATGAATTTGAAGTATTTGGATTGGGTGCATCTGTCATTGCATTAAACTTGGGAATGTATATTGCAGTTCCAACAGCAGTTGGATTTGTTGCTCATAGATATATAAAATCAAGAAAATAGAGTTTGGAAACTAATTTGAAATTCGCTATTAATTGAAATAACTCTTAACCATAATCATCTACACTCACAAGCATCTATTACAAATTTTACCTAAAATCTCAGTCACGTTATGATCCCTAATTTTTTGGGACCTGAATTGAGCTAAAAATGTCCAGAAGCCCTTCGGGTCCATATTATTTCCATTAGTTTTAAAATGAGCAAACTCAAAATTTACTGGCTGCAATGAAGAATCAGAGTTATATCTGAATGATGATTGAAAGGCATTTGTCTGAGCTGCCAAAACTTATTTGTTAATTTGATTTTTCACTTTTTCTAAAATACTCTTGTCTACGAGGTTATTTTCATACAATGCTTCTGTAATCTGTAGAATATTTAGAATTGAATGCATCTTAACTCCAAATTCAGCCAAAGCCTCATCTGCTCCTTCCAATCTATTGACAATAACATATGCATCTTTTACAGAAATGTCGACTTCTTTTAGCAATTTTATTGCATTTACAACTGATCCTCCAGTAGTTGCAACATCATCAATCATGATCGCTTTCATTCCTTCATGAATTTTACCTTCTACTGATTTTGAAGTACCATAATCTTTCGGTTTACTTCTTACATAGATTAACGGTTTTACAGTTTCTATCGCTAATGCTGATGCTATTACTAAACCTCCTGTTGGAACTGAAACTATTGAATCAAATTTATCTAACCCTATATTATGTGCAATATCATTTTCAAGATATTTTACCATTTGTCTAAATTCATGAGGATAACTCGGAACTAGCCTTAAATCTACATAGTATGAACTCTTTTTTCCGCTAGCAAGTGTAAAGTCTCCAAATTTTATTATGTCATTCTGATGCAAAAAGATTGCAAACTCTTTTACAAATTTCATATCAAAATTAACTACACTGGATTTATTTTGGTTTGTATTGTGTATGAATTATGCCTGAAATCTGGTTAAATTACGGTATTACAGACGTTGTTTTGGATATAAGAGCAGAGAATTTAGAGCAAAAAATTGATTCTGATGGTAAGATTTTAGAAGATTCAGCAATCAATGAAAAACTCAACTCACTTGATTTATCAAAACCCATGGATCTTGTAGTATTACATAATTCCAAGTCTATTCAAAAAATCATTTCATCACTGTTTAGTCTATGTGAGCAAAAATCAAAACCATTTCCAAAAATTTTAACTGATAAAAAAATTATAAATTCAGTCAAAGCTAGGTTGCCTGAAGGAAGTTCAATTAATGAGTTTGATGATATTGATATTTCAAATTCAAATCTGGTATTCATGGCTGAAATGGAATTTGATGGACTGTTTGGATATGAAACTATTTCAACTCGTCTTATCAAAAAATTTGGTCTAGAGTCAATGCTTTCAGCATATGCAAAAAGAAATGGAAATCTTCCTACTCCTGGACAATATCCTGAAAGTTTGAACGAAGCAAAAAAATTTTCCGATACTTTTGAAATTCAAGGAATTGAAATAATTGCAAATTCCAAAGGCATAGTCGATTTTTCCATAGGTCACCCTTCACAAACTCTTTCCTCAACAAAAATTTTGGAATCACGTTCAATCAAAGATGTAGGTCAACATAAAACAATGATAATTAGTACTGGTAAAGATTCAAGTAATGATAGTCTTGGAAAGTCTCTGTCTTCACTTTGGAATTGTTCAAATGCAATCAAAAAAGATGGTCTTGCAATTTTGGTAGCTGAATGTAAGGGTGGATTGGGCTCTGATGCAATTCAACAATATATTGAAGATAGATTAACTTTGGAGCAACTCCGAAATCCTACCAAATACATTAGTGGAATGGAAGATTTGTTATTTCTCTCAGAAATACAAAAGAATTTTCAAGTTGGCTTAGTTTCTATTCTTCCTGAATTTTATGCAAAAAAACTCAACATGATATCTTTGCAAGGCATAAAGTACTCTATGGATTATATTCTAAAAACACAAGGAACAAGACAAAAAATTGCAGTAATCACAGATGGTGCTAGACTTTTGTTAAGGTAAAATACCAGGCAAAAAATCTGATGGCAATGGTGCACATAAAATTGCTAATCCTATAATTCCGACATATGCCAATTTTCTGTTTCTTGAAAGTGGTGAAACATCATCAAGTGGGGTTGCACCAGGATTTCTTGCACTCATTATGAGAATCAATACTGCCATTAAGAAATAATCTAACAAAATAAGAATTCCTATACTTCCAAAAGTTGCATATCTGTGAAGCTTTGGACCAAGTAATGTTCTTGCCATATGTCCCCCATCTAATTGCCATGCTGGTAGTAAATTCAAGAATGTAATTAAAAAACCAACCCAAGCTGCAAACAAAACAGGTGTCATGATAACTTCGTATCCTGTTCCTCCCTTGCCGAACATTGCCAAACTTGCAGACATTAACAATGATTCTCCCATATTCCATTCTATCAATCTAGATTCCGCAAACAATCCTGCAGCAATATCTTGATCTAAAATTGGTGCAGTATATGCTCCATAAATTGAAACTATTACTGCAATTATTAATCCTGCAATAGGACCTGCAATAGCAACATCAAATAAAATTTCTCGATTAATTGTTAATCCTCTTGCTTGGATAAATGCACCAAATGTTGGAATGCCAATAACAGGTAATCCTGGAATAAAGTAAGGCCAGGTTGTTTTTAGTCCATGTGCTTTTGCAGCAACAATGTGACCAAGCTCATGAATTCCTAAAATTCCTAACAATGATAATGTGTAGATTCCTGCCATCTCTAGAGGATCTCCGATCTCTACAATTGAATTTGTTCCCGACGTTCTATAGTATCCATCAACCATCACAAATAAAATGACAACTGCAAACAAAATTCGAGGAGTCCATGCAGTACTCAGCCATCTTCTCTGTTTTTTTGGGGCAAATTTTTGAATGGTGATATATCTTGTACCGTTCGTCTCTTCTAGTTTACAGACATAACTCATATCTTCTAACTTTCTTGCCAAATCCACAAACTTCGATTTAACCTCATAATCTTCAATTCTAAATTCTAATGAAAATTCTGTTTTTGTGAAATCACTTACCTGAAATATGGAATTGACTATAGAAATAATATCTTCCTGTGAGGGGTTTTCCATTCTTTAGGACTAAA
>JAOTZM010000012.1 GCA_029861345.1 Candidatus Nitrosopumilus sp. | reverse complement strand
CCTTCTGTAGGTTCAACATAAATAGTAGCATTTTTGACTGATTGTTTTGCAATCATTTCATTTAATTCATCATCTTCATTTAGTTTTGAAGCTAAACTACCAGAGCCATTCCATTCAACTTTAACAATAGCCTTTGTAGCAAAATGTCCCTTAGTGGTAAGTTTTGTTTTTGCAACATAATTTCCTACGGAAGTGCCAACATCCTTTCTTACAATGAAATGTGCTTGAAATCTATCTAGTGCGCCCCAAGGCATTGGATTTGGATCTTGCATTTTTATCCCTTTTGAATAATTTGTATCACATCGATGTTAGAGTTCTTGACATCAAGACATCCCCTATTAGTTACCATTCTAGCTGTATGAGAAAAATATCTACCATAGTAATCATCTTTTTCAACGTCATCAGTACCAATTTCTTTTGATTCTGAATCTATTCCAATTTCCTTTAACATGCCACTAAATTTCTCAGGCCATGTTTGATAAACAAATGTATCAGATTCTGTATCATGCATCAAAAATCATGAATCAAACCCACAAATAAAGTTAGTCAGATTAGTTTTATTTACTTGAAGTTAATTCAGGCATGATTTCTGTAGATCATTTTCATGTTAGATATATCAGATTTACAGAATTATCAATAATCAAGGGGTTCAAATTTGGTTGGGAGTATAACATGTAGCCGAATATTTTTTTATAATATACAATGTTTAATTATAAGTTATTAACTAATAATGTAATGTTCAAAGAAGAATTATCGTTACCAGTTGATGTAGGAGTTCTGGGTTAAATGTCTACAATGAAAAGATTAGCAGTACTAGTAAAAAATGAAAAAGTTGATGGTGTTCTTGCATCTCTAAGAGAATTAGATCTTGATTCAATAATATATGATGTAAAGAGTGCAGGGAAAGGAAAAGGAACAGCAAGATCTGGTAGAGGAACAGGCACCATTGAAGTTGCATATGTTCCACGAAAAATAATAGCTACAGTTGTTGAGTCAGACAAAATTCAAGATGTATCTGCGATGATAAAGAAAACAATAGGTGGGGAAAGCAAAGGTGTGATAATTGTCTCATCTGTGGATGATTTCATTCCATTCTAGTTTTTCCTTGATATAGAAAAATCACTTAAAAATTCTTTTTTGAATATTCAATTAATGCAAAAGATCTATTTAAGATTGTAATTGTCCTCCAATAGTGGTTCATTTTATATCTTGGTTGATATGAGTAATCAATTCCACATTTAGATCATCACTAACTATATTCGATCAAATCTGGGGATTTCTTCTCCTTTTATAAAATCCACATTCTATATTGTGTTGAAAACCATCAAAGTACAACGTGTATGGGGCATAAGTTAGCAGCAAAGATTTTGCACTAATTTTCAACTAGACTCATCAGAAATTAAAGGGTGGGATTCTGATCAAGCAAAAACAATACCAAAAAATAATAAAAATAGGCATAATTCTATAA
Organism: Candidatus Nitrosopumilus sp.; assembly: GCA_029861345.1. Taxonomy (GTDB): domain Archaea; phylum Thermoproteota; class Nitrososphaeria; order Nitrososphaerales; family Nitrosopumilaceae; genus Nitrosopumilus. Next base: position 23,389 of record JAOTZM010000012.1, on the reverse strand, counting down.
AAATTTCTTCAAACGTATAACAAACTGGAATAATGGATACTAGGGTGAATTTGAAATAAGATGATAGTCAGGAATTGAAATAAAGATATCAAGAAATAAGTTCTAGAGAGATCAATCCAAATAAATACCACAAAAGATTGTATACCTTATCTATGAAATTTCAAGGTAAAGTTGCTCTAGTGACAGGCAGTGGAACAGGAATAGGTCAGGCCATCGCCAAAAAATTTGTCGAAAATGGAGCAAGTGTCATTATTCTTGGGAGAAGAAGAGAGCCCTTAGATGAAACATCAAAGATGCTAGAAGAAATTATATCTCAAAAAAATACTAGTGCTTCTGTTAGAATTTTTTCGGGAGTTGATGTTAGTGATGAGGCAGGAATGAATAACATGTTTGATTCGCTCAAAAATGATAATGTCACGGTAGATTTTATAATTAATAACGCAGGAGTATCAGGCCCTGTTACATGTTTTGCAAATGCCCCCCTTGACGATTTTAAAAGTACTATTGGAATTCACCTTACGGGTACATTTTGGGGCTCCGTGCAAGCACTAAAAGTAATGAAGGAAGGAGGTAAAATTATCACAATTTCAACATTCTTTACTGAAGAACGACCATTAGAGCAAAGACCTTACAGATTTAGAAGTCCATATACTGCATCTCAAGGTGCAAAGAATAGACTTGCTGAGGCAATGTCATGGGAATTAACAGATAAAGGAATCATATCCATTGCAACAAATCCAGGACCAGTGCATTCTGATAGAATTTACAAGACAGTTTATCCTAAAGCAGCAGCAGAATTTATGAGAGTAAGCGGATTTGAAGATTTAGATCCTACAGAAGTGGATACAGCCAATAAAGAATTACTTCCATTATTAGGAGAAAATGAAAATGTTATCAAAGAAGGAATTGCAAAGGCTGCAGAAAAACTAGCAGGTGGAAAAGAGGTTTCCAAACTTACTGAGACATTCACAAATCTATTAAACAAAATTCAAACTATAGCTGAAAAAGTTCAAAACAACACATCACATATGATTGCAAATCAAGAATTCCTATCACAAGGACAAGTTGCAACATCAGTTCTTAACTTATGTGATGATGAAATGGCAAAAATTCTAAATGGAAAAGTAATTCCAGGCGATAGAGTATTTTATCCTGTTAAACCACATATTGGAACCACAACACCAGGAGTTCATCAACAAGACTTTGGAGGAAAGGCAATTGTGTTTACGATTGATGCAACTGATAAAACAGATGCCGAAAGAGTAGAATTTTTGGCACAGCATGTTGAGAAAAATGGAGGAAAAGTAGCATGTTTTATTTCACAATCAACCCCAAAAGAACTTCAGGAATACATTAGCGGAAAATTCCATTCCCACGTAGTAGATATCAAGAATCCTGATGAAGTAGAAAAATGGCTAAATACGGCCAAAACCAATATCGGAGAAATTTTAGCCGTAATCCACATAACTGGAAAACTACCCGAAGTATCAAAGTTAACTGAATTGACTAGAGCAGGATGGGAAGAACTTACAGAAAAATTCATCTCTACTCCAGCAACTGTAGCACAGAGAGTACTTGAGCAGTTTGTTCCAGGAGGCAGTAAAGATCCTCGCCTTTACAAAGACGCACAAGGTGCAATCATGATAATTGGCCCAGATTTACCAATTGGAAGAAAGGTCACAGGAACCCAAAGAGCTCATGTGGAAGTTTTTAGAGGAGCACTAAGACCATTTACTACTACAGTTAACCAAGAATTGAGTGATGTTCTTAAATCAAAAATCAGAATGTTTACAATATTTCCAGGTTCAGTAACAGGTGCAGAACCAAGCAATCAAAGAATTGCAGATGCATTTAATTTTCTTGTATCAGAGAGTGCAGCTTCATCATCTGAAGTAACTTTCTGTGTTGATGAATCAAGATAAGGATGAAAAAATTTTCCGAACTTAGAGTAGGCGATTCATTTTTTTCCACATGCAGTATTTCAGACAAGGAGTTAGAACAATATCTTAATTTCTCAAGAGTTAGAAACGCATTCTTAGAAAACAAGCAAAAAGGGGAACGTCAGATAGTTTCAGGAAGAGCTATTTTATCAAGAATGGAAGGAGAATTTACAAGACTAAGTCAAATGTATGGAAACCATATTGTGTTTATTGGAACAGACGGAGATTCTGAATGGAAAAATAGAAACACCAGATTTCTCAAACCACTGTATACGGATCAAGTTTTGAAATTAAAATTCACAATTTCACAAAAAGAAGATATTGATGATGAATTTGGAAAAATTACAGTAGAATATGAAGGAACTACCCAGAACGGAGAAACAATAATTATTTCAAAGAAAAATATCTATAGAATCAAAAAAGAGCCTCCGCGATAAATAATTAAATTAAAACCGGAGAGAGCCTACTAGTCACCAAAATACTCAATATTACACATAGATGCTAAAATGAAATTTGGAAAATTATTAACATCATGCTTGTGGTAAAGAGATGAGTGTATAGTAATTTACCATATTTTGTTTCAAATAACTTCATCCAATTCTATCATTAGAGAATGAACATAATAAGCAGATAGCCTGCATTGCGATGTAGTTTAGAAAATATCAATACAAAATTTGTCGTATTAAAAATTTAGTGCTTTAAAGGGAGTCTAAAGAAAAAATTATAGACTATATAATAACCAAAAACCATAACCCATGTAGCTATATTGACTGCTTGCCATAAAACAAGGTAATAATCAAACCATTCAGCCTTTTCTTCTAGCAGTATTCTGATCATCAAAACAAGACCAAGTACCAATTGCGACATTATCATTCCTGCAAATAATCTCAAGTTCCATCCAACATAAGTCAGGGCTCGTTTTTTCCCTTCAGAATCAAGAGTTTTTTTAAGATTGAATCTTTGATTTAAAAATTCCCTATTTATCACTAACAAGGTTAGGCTTGTTGCTGAAATGGCCACCAAAAAAGTAAGCAAATTACCTGCATCAAATGGGAATAAACTCACCATATCTAATGCTATAGCAAAAGTTTAGTTAAGAATATCTAAAATACAATATGAAATATCCAATACAGATTTACTTTTACTGAGATAAACCTATCCGATTTCTCCCTCGCATGCACAAAAAAGCAATATAACTTGAATCATAACTAAAGAGAATTTAAAATCAATTCGAGAAATTACAGTTGTTCTATGATTGTTAAAAAAAGTTGCATAAATAGTCATTACACGTTAGTATAATTTTGAATATTTTTGTAGAAGATCTTCGGTTAATGGAACTTTGACAAAAGCCCTTACAACATCTAAATTACTTACTATGCCAACCAAATTATCATTGTCATCTATAACAGGGATTCCATGGATATGATTTTTAATCATTTTTTGAGCTACAATAGATAGATCATCCTCAAGATTTACAGCAAGTAGTTCATCACTTACAAGATCATCAACGCACATATTTTTTGAGTCAACAGGAAGTAAATACTCACGTGTTTCAGTTTTGTCTTTTGTAAAATATGAGCTATGTATTAGAAAATCATTGGTTGTTATCACGCCATGTGGCTTTCCATTGTTATCAGTCACTACTAATCTTGATACATCATTCTGATTAATCATGTTTAATGCAAATCTAAGCGAATCGGATTTTCTACAGGTAAACACTTTGCGGCTCATATAGTCTTTAACTTTAAATTTTCCCCCATAAACCGCTCCATACACCTTAGTAATGTCAGTTTTAGTAATTATCCCTGCCAGATTTCCATTAGAATCAACTAAAATAACTGAACCAATTTTGAAGACATCCATACGTTCGGCAGCTCGATTTAGGTGATCACTTGCTCCATCAGTTATGAGGATGAGATTTTTTTCCATTACCTGCTCTATGGATATCGCCTCAAGTGTTCTTGCAGTTTTGTCATTTTCTAGATATTTGTTAATATCACGTTCAGTTACAACACCAACTGGTTTGTTCTTTTCTTCTACAACGATGTGTTTGATAAAATTAGACTGCATCTTTTGAAGAACCTCATGAATCGAAGTGTCAGTAGTTACGGTAGTTACCATGCTATATTGACCAAACCATCTTTTTTTCTTTAATATGTGTTAAAAAGAGAACCTAAATTTTCAAATTTGATATCACTGGATTAAATTATTCATTTTTGCTTTTTTATTATTCCCAAAAAATAAGTAAAAATTTTCATTTGGAATTTAACTTATAGAGACATGGCATTTTTAGGCTTAATTTGTCCTAAATTATAAGAATACTTTGGAAATTAAAAATACTAAGGAGCCAACTAGTTTCCTCAACCATCAAGTCAAAAAACCTAATGAGCACTATACATTACAAAATCAGTATAAAAACACAAAGAAAAAGGTAGGGCTAAAATCCCAAGAAAGAAGAATTATCAGAAACTGAATCAAAAAAGAGTTTTGCAGCTGCTGCCAAGATTACTATAGATACTAAGATTTGCAAGTAACGTTCTTTGACATCTAGAGACAATCTTGCGCCAACTAATCCACCAATAAAAGAGCCAATTGCTAAAAATCCTGCCTGATTAAAATCAGGATGTCCCAAAGCGCTATGAGCGATCACCCCAGAAAGTGATGAAAATAATAATATCAATTGAGAAGTAGGAGCAGCTTTTTTCATAGCCATGCCCATTCCAGCTACCATTAGAGGTACAAAGATAATTCCACCGCCTATTCCAAAAAATGCAGAAATAATACCTGCAAAGAAACTAGCACCTACTGCAAAAACCATCATCTGTTTAGATATTGTTTTTTCTTTGGTCTCAATTTTTTTTCTCAAAAAAATATAAGCTACAGATGCAATCAGTACTAAACCAAATAAAATTTTGAAAATACTAGGAGTTACGTCAGTAGAAATAACAGCACCCAATACAGTTCCAGGGATTGTGAGTAATCCAAGTTTTAGACCTAATGAAAATTCTATTCTCTTTTGTCTAGAATAAGAAATAGTGGAGGCAACGGCATTACTTAATGCTGCAAAAAGACTGTTACTAGCTGCTGCAGTAGAGGAAAATCCCAGAAAGGTCAACACAGGCACTACGATTATTCCACCACCAAGGCCTAACATGGAGCCCAATATTCCTGCAGCAAATCCCAAAAGAATTAACCATAATTGATCAATCATCGTAATCGCCAATCAAAGAATTTTCTTGTATATAATTAGACTACTTGATAATAATTAACGTCCACAAGTATGCCTCTTCTTTAGCAGTAATCTCCAAGATTAGTTGTTTTTCATCCAGACCTGTTATCTTTGATTTGAGGGTGGTTTGTGGAGATTCAAGATAATGTTCCTCTGCAGTTTTAAGCCATTGATGAATAGATTCAAAACCTCCGGGGCGCTTTTCCTCCCAGCAATCACAGACCAATGTCTCAATCATCGTTTGAAACACAAAATCAACTTCATCCTCTTTGGAATCCAAAAATGGAGACACATCAATAATTGCAAGGGCCATAGTTGAAGCATCAGGACTACCGCCCATATTGATATTTCCTAGGGGTTTACCATTAGAATCAAGCAATGCAGTAGTGATGCAATATTTCACAATCTTCCGTATATCTTCATCATCAAAGAATGTACAATATTGACCTATAGTATGATCTGTAATTTCAGCGGGAAGCGACATAACAATATTTTGTGTTGCAAGAATCTCTATGATTCTGTTTACATCAGAATAGGTAAAATCAATTTCATAGGTCGGCTCAGATATTGGCTTTGATTTTGATTCAACAGAAAATGAAAATGCTGAAATAGCGAGTAAGACCACAACCCCAATTAAAATTGGAATCAGAATTTTCATATTCATAAATCAGCAAATCTAACGTTATAACATAAGGTTTTGCAATTTTAAATAGAGATAATACTCAACACAGAATCTTTTGTAATGTTATTTTGATCAACAAACCCTGATGTTACCTCTAGAACATAAACTGCATCATTATCAGGTACAATGCTTTGACAGGCTGCGATTTCCAAAGGAGTTTTACAGGGAGGAATATCTTTTTCAATATGTACTACTTTTCCGTCTTGATCAAACCAGATCATATCTAAAGAAAATTGCATGTTAAGCATCCAAAGTGAATAAAGTCCAGGCTGTTCAAATACAAAGATCATTCCTTGATTATAAGGTAATTGATCTTGGAACATTAATCCACGAACACGTCTAGGTTCAGTATCAGCAATTTGTACCTCAAGAGGAATTTTATCAACTTTAATTGTCCCCATAGGAAATTCAACAGATTCTAATTTACTTTCACTAGGAATTGACATTAGTCCTGCAACCCCAATGATAACAGCAGCAATCGTAATAGGAATTAGTGCTTGAGCTCTAGTGGTCACAAGTTAGTTTATTTCAGTCCATTTAAAAACCAAGAGAGTTACATCACAGAATTCTTAAAATCTTTTATTGATGATATTGCACTTTTTGTCTCATGGCCAATATCATGGATGGTAGCGCCATTGTACTTTTTGTCAAGATATCGTCCTGCAACGATCATAGGACCGCCCACTGCACAAGTAACACCTGTTGGTTCAGGAACCCATAACATTAGAAATCCAATTTTTTGTAGTTTTTTACCTGGTGCTGATGCTTTCTGAAGAGCACCTAAGGAACGGGCAGTATGGGCATCATCCATTTTTACAATATCAGTATACAAATCTGCTCTACGTTTAGCAGAATCTGAGAATTTTCTTAATTTTTCTAGTCGTTTCTTTACTGCATCAACCATTCCAGCTTTTATTTTAGAAAAAATTAGTTAAGATTCAAAGATCAACAACGGTCACATTAAAGTCAACAAAGAATAACCAAAGTTAACAGAAGAGACATAATTATACTAGATTTGATTTAGATACAAAGAACACATGAAATCTAAAAACTCTAAAAGATTAGATTCGATTAAAGCAGCTCATCAATTAGAAAGAACACGCTCAAGTACTAGGATGGAGGATTATTTGGAAGTAATATTAGAATTAGTTGAATTAAAAGGGTACGCAACTACATTAGATATTTCAAGATACATGAACGTAAGTGCGCCCAGCGTAACTAAGATGCTTCAAAGACTAGATGAAAGCGGATTTTTAGAATATGAAAAATATCATGGAATTAATCTTACAGATAAAGGAAAACAAATAGCTGATGGAATTCGACAAAAACATGGGATTTTGTTAGAATTTTTTGAAATCTTAGGAATTGGATATGATACTGCAAATCAAGATACAGAAGGAATTGAACATCATCTTAATCCAAAAACAATAAAGCAATTAAGAAAATTCATTACTTTTCTTAAAGCAGATCCAAAAATAATAGAAAATTTTAAAAATCTTTGAGAAACAATTGAATGTCGTTTTGTGAGGATGCAAGATGCATAAGATTTCTTGCAACATCAGAACGTTTTGGAATTTTTATCTGTCCTTTTTTACCAATTCTTACAGAGGTGACATATTTCTCATTGACATAAATATCAGCATGCATTGAAGTGTAGTCTCTATTAACAGTTAGAAGTAACGAAGTTTTTGATTCTGAAAAAGTGAAAGACAGATCATTTGTCACTTGAGGTAAATGATCTGAGTCTTTTGGAACAACATCAATATGGACTTCAAGGAATTTTTCAATTTCATTAATGTTTGAACCACCTTTTCCTATGATAGATGGAATATACTTTTCATTTACCAAGACTTTAACTCTATTATCAGATAAAATTTCAACTTCTGCCTGAGAATCATATCGTTTGAAAGTCTCTCTTATCTTATCTTCTGCAAGTTTTTCTATTCCAACTTTTTTGGTTCTTTTTGAAACAGGTACAATTACATTTTCTTCTCCAAAGGTATAGATTTCATGTTCTAAAACATTATCTTCAAAATTTCGAATTTCAATTACTGGCCGTGCTAAATCAGACTCAGTCATACCTGAAGGAACTTTTACTTTTAGTTCCAAGTCATAGACTTTATCAATTCTTCCATCTTTTACAAAGACAACAGTGTCCAAAATATTTGGAATTATGCCAAGTTCAATCTTTCCGATAAAACGTTGAATTGCATCTAAGGGAGAATTTGCATGAACAACTCCGACCATACCAACTCCGGTTAACCGTAGATCAGCAAATGTTCTAAAGTCTTCTCTCCGTCTTACTTCATCAAAAACAGTATAATCAGGACGAACCAATAATAAAATATCAGCAGTATTATCAAAACTTCCATCTAATTTGCCATATTGAGTAACTCCAGGATCGACTTGCAAGTCACGAGGAGATTCAAATGTTTTAACAATTTTCCCTTTATTATGATAAAAATTTGCAAGTCCTGATGCAAGAGTACTTTTTCCAGAACCAGGTGGACCAGAAATTATAATCCCTTCAGCTCTATCAGTGAAACGTTTCATTAACTCTTCAGATATCTCATAATCTTCAAGAGATAATTTTATGATTGGATGAACAATTGTAATTTCAAAAGATTCAGAGAATGGCGGATGGGTAATAGCTATACGATAATCACCATATTGAATTACGGATGCTCCAGTCTTTGAGATTTCAATGGTACTTGAATCAGATACATTTGCCACATCCAATATTTGTGAGGAGATCAACTCCAAATAATCTCTTGAAAGAACATCATCATTAATCTTAGTTAATGAAAAATTACCTGGTTTTCCTTTTTTTGCTAAGGGGCATTGATTTTCTTTAAGATGAATACTCATAGTCTCCGCGTCAAAAAATTTTAGAAATTCTAATGATTCATTCTTTATAATAGATTTTAGATATACTGTTTCAATACCTTCAGCTAGTGCCACTAAATGTTGGACATTATCTGAGGTGTAAAGTATAGCATTGTTTTGTTTAGCCATATCAACAATTAGAGCGTCGATTCTACCAGTCCCAGCAAGTTTAATATCATCAGTAGAAGGATGTGAGCCTTTCAAAACTATCTCTAAACCAAAACTACCAGATAATTCTTTGAGTTTTCGAATTTTTTCCAACCCTACAAATCCTTGTTCTTTTTTACTAGAAGCTTGAGATTGTAACTCATCAAAAACTGCTTGGGGTATTATAATTTCAGAATTTCGAATTGAGCCTGATTCTATCTGTGAAATTAATTGACTATTAATTATAACACTGGTATCAGCAACAATTTTTGACAAATTCTAATTCAATGATAAAGTAATCATATGCCCTAAATTACTTTTCTAAAATATCATTTACATCTTTTAGAATATCATCAAAACCAAATTATCTTGAATTAAGATGAATATTATCATCGATTAAAAAAGAATTCGCCAAACAAACATTAATCATTAAGAGAGGAAATTAGTAGAAAAAGAAGAATTCAATATTTGTAAAAAAATCACATTGGTCTGAATTCTAGAAATGATATTTCAAATCAAGCAAATACCCTTACAATTCCGAAAAAAATGAATGGCCAAATACTCTGAACTTTTGCTTAAAGAAAACAAACTTGCAGAACTAAAATCACTAACTCTCCTGAAAAAATGTCTATTTTGATAAAAAAAGTATGAATCCGGAACATAAAGAAACTATGAACCCAGATCACACGAAAAATAATGAATTTTATACAAACTGCATTGAATATTTTGAATTTTTACGTAAAAAAGGCACCATGGACTACGACTTTGAGGATGAGTATTATTTTACCATGCCTGCAATCTCAAATCATTAGACATACAGAAGATTTACGAATACCTCTCAATTTCATAAATCATGGATTCAGGATTACAAGAGCTTGCTGATAGAATAGTCAGATATGCTACAGATTCTGGTGCTCAATATGTGGATGCTAGAGCAGAACAAAAAGAAAAAAAATCAACGCTTATAGAAAATGGAGAGGTAGAACATGTTAAAACCAGTACTGATTCTGGAATAGGTATCAGACTAGCAAATGGTGGAATGTGGAGTTTTTGTTCAATTACAAACCCAAATTCATTTGAGCAAATCAAAGAGTCTGTGGATAACATTCTTAGAAATTCATCACATTATGAAAAAAAGGGAATTAATCTATATCCAAATTCCATTAAAAAAATCAAGATAGATTATCCAGTTTTAAAAAAACCAGAATTAGAAGAATTAATAAAAATAGGATTTGAGTGCAACAAAATCATTTCAGATACACCTAGAATCATAAAATCAGTTATCAATCCATGGTATTCTATAAATTCGAAATACTTTGTTAATAGTGAGGGTTCAGAAATTCTACAGAATTTTACTGATGTTGTTGTAGACATGGTGGCAACTGCTCATGAGTCTGGAATCACACAATCAGTAAACATCACAGAAGGTGGTAGAGGAGGAATAGAGCAAGTCATCGATAAAAATAAAATTCAGAAAAGTGCGCAAGAAATTTCCCTAAAGGCATCAGAACTAATTCATGCAAAACCCGTAAAAGAAGAAAAAGCAACAGTTGTAATGAATCCAGATTTTGTGTCATTACTTACACATGAGATATTAGGACATCCATCTGAAGCAGACAGAGTCTTGGGAAAAGAGATGGCTTGGGCTGGAGGTGCATGGTGGAAAGGAAAAATAGGAGAAAGGATTGGATCAGAGGAGCTAAATGTGTTTGATGATCCCACCATCAAAGAAAGTTTAGGATGGTATTATTTTGATGATGAAGGAGTCAAAACCAAGAAAACTACTCTTGTTGAAAATGGAATTTTGAAAAATCATATGCATAATAGAGAAACTGCTAAAATTTTCAATGTACCCTCCTCTGGAAATATGAGAGCAACAAACTACAGATTCATTCCCTTGATTCGCATGGCATGTACATGTATTGGAAATGGAAATTGGAATGTAGAAGAGATGATAAAAGAAGTGAAAAATGGATATCTAATATCAAATATGAAAATTCCTTCAATTGACATGAAGCGATACAATTGGAGTATTTCCTGTCAATATGCACAAAAAATTGAGAATGGAGAAATAACAGATTTACTAAGAGATGTTATTGTTATGGGTATCGCTCCAGAATTTTTTGAATCAATTGATGCTTGTGGAAATGACTTTACGGTAAGACCAATTACTAATTGTGGTAAAGGAGATCCTATGCAATCTATGATAATGGGAAATGGGGGACCTTCAATACGGGGAACAGCAACAGTAAAGAGTGTAATTTAGAAAATGAGTCAAGAATTAGAGAAAGTAAAGCAAAATGTCATAAAATGTACAAAATGTGATCTTTGTAAAACAAGAATCAACTCAGTACCAGGTAAAGGAAATTTTCAATCAGATGTAGTCTTTGTTGGGGAAGCTCCTGGAAGAAATGAGGACAGAAATGGAGAGCCATTTGTAGGAGTAGCAGGAAAAAAACTTTCAATTGCACTTGAAGAAGCAGGAATCTCAAGAGATGATGTATACATAACAAATGTTGTAAAGTGCAGACCTCCAAATAATAGAGTTCCAAGTACGGTGGAGAGAAATACATGTCAGGAATACCTTAAACAGGAAATTTTGATAATCAAGCCAAAAATAATCTGTATTTTGGGAAATACCGCATTTAATTCAATTTTAGGTGGATCTGAAATTACAAAATTTAGGGGAAAAACAGTACGAAAGGATAATCAATTTTATTTTCTAACAGTTCACCCAGCGGCAACAATATACAATCAAGAATTGATTGAGGTATTAAAGAAGGACATTGCAAAACTGTTTGATATGATCAGAGAATTAAAAAATGGTAAAACAATTCCAGTAGATATTGAATATTCTTCCTAGGGAATTTTATTTAAAAGACACAGTTACGGTTGCAAAAAATCTTCTAGGAAAGAAAATTATCAGAAAAATAGGCAGACAGGAAATATCAGGAATAATTACAGAAACTGAAGCATATAGATACAAAGACGATCCTGCAAGTCATGCATTTAGAAAAATTACTGAGAGAAACAAAGTAATGTTTGGAGATGTTGGAATTGCCTATGTCTATTTTACATATGGAATGCATTATTGCTTTAATGTAGTAGCAAGACATCCAAAAATTGAAGCAGGAGCTGTGCTAATTCGTGCAATTAAGCCTGAAAATGGAATAAAAATAATGCAGAAAAATAGAATGAATGTAAATTTGAAAAACCTTGTAAACGGACCTGCTAAATTAACTCAAGCCTTAGAAATTACCATGGAACATTATGGTGTAGATTTGACTAAAAGATCAAATCTATACATTACAAAAGGCATAAAAAAACCAAAAAATATTTCTGCAACGCCTAGAATTGGAATTAGAGATGCAACAGACAAATTATGGAATTTTAGAATAGAGATTTAAAAAATATTTTAATCTTTATTGTTTTCATCCAAAGTCCATGGAGCAAATTTTCCAAGGATTCTTTGCCAATCCAATCTCAAAAGTAAAACAACAACAGTAGTCATCATGGCTCCAAAAATAATAATTCCAATGTAAACGGGTGTTGCATCATCTATATTTTCTAAGAAAGGCTCCACCAAAGACAATCCAAGATAGTGAGATACAAAAACTATGACGTAACTAAGGACGATCTTACCAGTAAGTGTTGCAATAAAGAATCTTTTTGGATTATACTTTGCAAGCCCTAATGGGACATATACTAAATCATCTGGAATAGGTGTTGCTGCAGCAAAAAATGCTGCTCCTGCACCATATCTCTTAACTAGTCTTTCAAATGGGCGCATTCTCTTTCGCGTTTTCTCATTAATGATTTTTCTTCCACCATAGCTAACATAAAAGATAATTTGCTTTGCAGCAGTGGCAGTAATTGCAGATAATAATGCCAAGACATGTAGATCAAATTGATCACCCACTGCCATTGTAGCAAGCAACAAAAATCCAGGTAACGGAACAAACGGTACAAGAGAGCCAAAGAAATTGACTAAAGATAAACTGAGATAACCTACTTCTGGTGCAAATGGAAATAGATCAATAAAATCCACAAATCAAACTATCCTTAGGGTTTATTTATTTAAAACTAGAATGAAAAACTACAATAATCATTAAAATATCATCTTTTTACAAACTCATCAAATGATAAAAAAAGACTTTCAAAAAATTTGTAACTCTATAGCAGACATAAGCCCATTTATGAGATTTGTAGGAGTGATTGGTGAGAGCGGAGAGCTGCTAGCTTATAAAAGAAGATCAGAGTTAATCCCACTTTTGGATGAAAAAAATACACAGTTTCAATTCTCACATATTGCTATGAAGAAAGATCTTGAGAAATTCTTTGATAAGAGTCTAGGGGAGGTGGAATTTGTTTGGGAAGAAAGAAAGAAAGTTCAAACAATTTCTTTTGCAATCAAAAAGATAAGAGTGTGGATATCAATTGATAAAAAAGTAATTAGATCAGAAATGTTAAGAATCATAGATTCATGTCTACCCATTGTAAAAAAATATTCTTAAATATTGAAGTAGTTTGAAGTGCCCCTATTGTGAAATTGATTTAGATTCATTAAGCATGGCAAATGGCCTAAAACATATTTTAGAGCACAAAAAGAAAATTCAAAAGTAATTTATTTGAAGGACTTGATTATTTACAAAATATGGACGAATCTGATGAAATTCAAAAATTAATTGATGATATCAGTTTTAGAAAATCAAATTCAAAAGATTATAAAAAAATGAGAATTGAAGAAATTAGTAAAGAACTTAGAGATGTTATGAAGTTTGAACAAGAATCAATTAAAAAAATTGAAGAGTTTGAAAAAATACATAGTCCAGATTTAATCAAATATGCAAAAATACTTTGTAAAAATACTACTGAAAGAGAGATTAAACAGATTCAAGAAATCTATTTAGAAAAAATTGATAAAGAATATCTTAGTTCAAAATAAGGTTATTTTTCATCCTCATAAAGCCAACATCGGACATATCCGGTTTTGGTTTTAAATGTTGGAGGAAGCTGTTTGCATTTTTCAATTGCCACAGGACATCGATCGATAAACCGACATTCTGTTGGAGCATCAAGTAAACTTGGTGGAATTCCTTTAATGTATTTTGGAGTACCTCCCTTTAGTGTTGGAATCGATTCCAAGAGTCCTTTGGTGTAAGGATGTTTTGGATTGTTGTAAATCTCTTTAGAAGAACCAAATTCTACTAACTGTCCACCATACATAATGCCAATCTTATCTGCAATTTCAGATAATACTGCCAAATCATGCGTAATTAACATAAAAGACATGCCATCTTTTTTGAGAGTTTTTAGTAAATTTACAATTTGGGCCTGAATAAGAACATCAAGTGCAGTAGTTGGTTCATCAGCTATCACAAATTTTGGCTTGAGAAGCAACGCCATTGCAATTATTATTCTTTGTTTCATTCCACCACTTAGCTCATGAGGATAATTTTTCAAAACTATCTCATCAAGACTAACTGAATGAATAGCATCTAAAATTACCTGAGTAGAATCACCATCAAAGTTATGTTGTTTTAGGATTTCAAGGAATTGTTCTTTAATTGTAAAGACAGGATCTAGGGAGTTCATTGCACCTTGAAAGATCATAGAGATTTTTTTCCATCTATATTTTTCATCAAAATCAGATTCTTTCATGTCTAAAAGGGAATGACCATCAAAAAGGATTTTGCCAGTAGTCTTGCCGCCAGAAAGCATTCGGATAATGGATAAGCCTAGTGTACTTTTCCCACATGCACTCTCACCTGCAATTCCTATTGATTTTCCGTCTTCCAATTCAAAAGATGCGTCATCAACTGCATAAACTGGTCCTTTTGATGAAGAGTATGTAGATGAAAGCCCATCAACAACAAGAAAAGTCATGTTTTATTTGATCCAAACTAGGATTTTTGTTTTGCATCAAGGGATATAAACAACTTTGTCAGAATGAAAAAAGTCGATTCAAATGAAACTCCCAATTTGTATTTTTGATGCAAAAAATGCAGTTCTTTGTCCTCAATGTGAAGGGAAAGTGGATACGGGAGAACTTACACAGGCAGATGTAGATGCTTCAATTATTCTTGCAAACATTGCAAAATCAACTAATGAGATTGAGAATTTTACCCTATACTCTTGCAAGGAATTTGAAGGGAATTTTGTTTTATCATTAGCAAAAAATGACATAATGGCAATCAGACAAAGCCGGACGTTGTACAGACGTCTTCAAGATCAATTCAAGAGTAAAATTTGGCTTGTAGAGGCAGAGGAAACAGACAAAAAATTTATTGAAGACTTGTTTTTTCCAACCAAAATCTTATCAATTAACTCAGTTTGGGCTCCAGGAGGAATTCAAAAAACAAAGGCAGTAGTATCAGGCAAATGGACTTCAAGATTTCCAATAGATACAGAAAAAGTTGTTAGGATCGTCAAAAATGCCCGAAACCTTGACATTGAGATTGAGTTTGAGGATAAAAGGTAAGGAAAAGATATGGTTTTTGTAAAAACTCATGACATTGCAGAATTAACTGACAAATTAATTGGAAAGCAAGTTGTACTAGGTGGATGGATTGAAGACCTTCGGAAATTAGGAAAGATGACATTTATCACTTTACGTGATGTATCAGGAATTTCACAAATAATTGTAAAAGGAGAACTTAATGACAACTTGGGAGAGATTAATCGTCAAAGTGTTGTAAGTGTCAAAGGGATAGTACAGGAAACAAAGGCAAGGGATTTTGCTTTTGAGGTTAAAGCAGAAGAAATAGAAGTTTTAGGAAAAGCAGTTCATCCATTACCAGTTGACCCAATTGGAAGGGTAGAGAGCAACATCGACACAAGGTTAAACCATCGTGCATTAGATATGAGAAACCAAAAAACAGCTTCAATTTTCAAATTAAGACATCATGTCTTGCAATCATTGCGCAAAACATTATCAGAAAAAAAATTCATAGAAATTACTACACCAAAAATTATTGGTAGTGCAAGTGAGGGAGGAGCAGATCTATTCTCATTAGAATATTTTGGAAAAACAGCATATCTTGCTCAAAGTCCGCAGTTATACAAAGAACAAATGACAATTGGATTAGAGCGTGTTTTTGAGATTTCAAACTTTTACAGAGCAGAAAACTCTCATACTGGAAGACACCTAAGTGAGTTCACCAGTATTGACATAGAGGCGGCATTTATGGACTATAATGATGTCATGGATGTTTTAGAATCTCTGGTGATGGAAGTTTACAAATTTGCATCGGAAAATTGCAAGAAAGAACAAGAAGTAATTGGGCATACCATAGAGATTCCATCCTCGCCATTTGAGAGAATTACCTACAATCAGTGTATTGAAGAGCTAAACAAAGAAGGGGAAAAAGTGGAATTTGGAGATGACCTGCTTGATTCACATCTTAGAATCATTGGAAAGAATCATCCAGGGTTTTACTTTTTGACTGACTGGCCAATGAAACTAAAACCATTTTACATTAGAGAAAAAGATGACGACCCAACATTATCCCGCTCATTTGATTTACAGTATGGATATCTGGAGTTATCCTCTGGAGGAACTAGACTTCACAATCCAGATATGTTAAAGGAGAGATTAAAGGAGCAAGGTTTGGATCCTACACAATTTACAGACCACCTCAAAGCATTTGATTGGGGAATGCCTCCTCACTCAGGATGGGGAATGGGATTAGATAGATTGATGACGACACTCATCGGAATTGATAATGTACGTGAAGTAGTTTTGTATCCAAGGGATCCTGACAGACTAAGTCCATAGTAATTCAGATTTTTATTATATAGTATTTACATCAAATCATGATTGAACAAAATGATGCAAAAAAAGTAGTTGAAGTAATTGGAAATAATCTAATAGGAATATCACATGATTCAAACAGCTTTCAAAAGCTCCCAGATTCTTTTTGGGGATATTTTGCAAGAGGTCATGACAAAAAAGGAACATTTGGAGTAATCATCACATATTCTGAGGACGGAAAGGACGTTGATGAACTAATCAAAATGTATGAAAAATGGGCACAAGAGAATAAAACAAAATCAGAATAGTCTATTTTGTTTCTTTCAAAAGTTTACGATAACCCTCACACTCTTCACAAATCGGCTTTCCCTTGTATTTTGGATTACCATCTTTAATTTTTAATATACCTGGAACAATCTTGCAGATACAGCATACAACCATTAGTCACAGAGAGAAATCTGCAATTAATAAAAATTGGCAATGTATGAAAAAAAAGATAAATTCAATGAAAAGGATCTATTATGATGTACAAATGTGATTTTTGTGGATCAGCATTTGGAGATAGAATCTGTTACTTTTGTGATAAGGGCTGTTGTACTTCTTGTATGGTAGATGATAGGACTAGATGTAAAGAATGTTACATCAAAAAACGTAGATTAGGATGGAAGAAACTGCTAAAAAAGAACAAACTTGTGCTTATCTTTGTATCATTTTTGTGGTTTTATGCAGTATTTCCAGGACCGTTTCTTCCGGGATTAGATCCAACATTTTATACAATCTCAATAGTTGCAGCTTTGCTAATTATGATTCCAGTATGTCTGGCATTGTTTTTTTGGTCATTGAATCCACCAAAATCAGATGTTAAAAAAAGAAAAGACTAGTAGGGAACAACACTTTAATCATAGAATCATTCAATAGTATTTCTATAGGGGATTAATCAAAACAGAATACAGTTGATAAATGATATTCAGTAATTATTCTTCCGTTAATACTTTGAATCTATGTATAATTATGATGTGAATATTAGTGAATCTACTGGAGTTAAACCTTGAATAATATTTTTCTAATATTAGATGAAATAATTTGCTATCACCATCAAGAATTTCCTCTTATCTTAAATAACTGAGATAATATTTTCAGATTATGTATGATACAATTCTTGTTCCGCATGCAGGTACTCCTGCAGGGGATTTGGCACTCAAACATGCAATTCATATCGCAAAATCATCCTCATCTGAAATAATCATACTTCATGTAATTGAGGACTTTCCGCATGTTCCATTATTTACTCTCCATGCATCACAAGTAACTAAAATCAAAAGAGAAATTACACAAATGACAAAAGAAATGAAATTAGCCATGGAAAAAGAAATGACTAAACGTACAGAGACATGTAAGAAAAATGGGATAGACTCTCATCTTAAAGTGGTAGTGGGATTGCCAGCCGAAGAGATTTTGAAAATTGTAAAAAACCAAAAAATAGATTTGATTGTAATGGCGAAAAGAAGAAAACTCAAAGGAATCAAAAGTCTTCTGACTCTAGGAAGTGTCTCAAGAAAGATTATTGAAAATACCTCTTGTCCTGTTTTAATGATGGATGCTGAAAAGAAATGACTAAAACTTTTGAGCATATTTTAGTTCCATACAATGGAACTCCAGGTAGTGATAAAGCATTTAGAAAAGCCATATCTCTGGCATCCTCCATTCAGGCAAAGATTACTGTTCTTACCTGTTTGGAAGAACGATCCACATTTGGATTTTTTAAAACAAAGACAAGCAAACAAGAGTTTGAAAAAGAACATAAATTAGTAGAAAAACAGCATCTAAAATTAGAAAAG
Source organism: Candidatus Nitrosopumilus sp. (assembly GCA_029861345.1). Classification (GTDB taxonomy): domain Archaea; phylum Thermoproteota; class Nitrososphaeria; order Nitrososphaerales; family Nitrosopumilaceae; genus Nitrosopumilus. Next base: position 4,914 of record JAOTZM010000012.1, on the reverse strand, counting down.
TTTGCCAAAGAGCATGATGTTTCATGTAGTTCTAAAATTGTTAAAAACGGATTAGCATCCACCAGAATACTCGCATTTGCAAAACAGCATGATGTTGATCTGATAATGATGACAAAAACAAAAATCACTTCCAGTTATGAAAAACTACACTATCAAAGCACAATTGAAAATGTGTTTAGAAATGCGCTTTGTCCAATTCTAATTCTGTAATTCAATTAAAAATTAATTTCATACCTAGATAAAATCAAAGATATTGGGAAGATAAAACTTGAAACTAGAGAATTTAATCTGAATGCTGACAGGAAACGTTTGTGGTTTGAGGATTTGAGTGATGTCAATGATGGAAGGATGATTGATTCGATGCCAATATCATTGAATTTTATGGAAATTAATATGGTTTAGTTATTTTTCATAATCCTAATGCAGATTATGAAATGAAAGTGTACTCTCCAACAAACTAACTCTCGTACTAACGCAGGTCATATCGCGTTTCTAGGCTACAAAGGGGGCTTTCCCTTTTTAGAGATTATCTGTAATCTGTTGGGTAAATTCGGTGGTAGTCTTCTCACCACCTATATCCTTGGTTTTAACACCAGATTTTACTAAATCAAATATTGTTGATTCTAACTTTTGTCCCACTTCAAAACATTTTGAGTCATTGTGTTTGGCACCGAGCCAATCAAGCATCATTTTGATAGAGAGTAAAAATGATGAAGGATTAGCAATATTTTTTCCTGCAATATCAAATGCAGCTCCATGAACAGGCTCAAACAATGCAAAATTATCCCCAATATTTGCAGCTGGTGCCATCCCCAATCCTCCCACAACCTGAGAGGATTCATCAGAGAGAATATCACCAAACAAATTTGTGGTAACTACAACATCAAATTTTTCAGGTTGACGGATTAAATTCATTGCACATGCATCAACATACATCTGCTCAAATGAGGCATCAGGATAATCTTTTGAAACATCAGTACAGGCTTTTGCAAATAACCCATCAGTTATTCTCATTACATTTGATTTATGAACACATGTAACCTTTTTCTTTAAATTTCGTTGCATTGCAGCTTCAAATGCATATCTTGCAATTCTTTTTGATGCATCCTCAGAAATTATTCTCAATGCAACTGCGGCATTTCCTACGCTGAATTCTTTGCCGGTGTAAAGATCTTCAGTATTTTCTCGAACTATTACCATATCAATGTCATCACGTAACGCAGGCATGTGAGGATACGACTTTGCAGGCCTAATATTGGCATAAAGGTCAAGCATTCTTCTTAGCACAACTATGACATCAGCTGCACTCTCGCCTACGGGAGCTTTCATGCATGCATCAGATTGCTTAATGGCATTAACTGTCTCATCAGGAAGTGCTTTTCCTGTTTGCTCAAGGGCTTTGTCTCCAGCAGATAATTTTGTGATTTCAAATTTCAAATCAAGTTTGTCATTAATCGTGTTTAATACAGAAATTGCAGATTCTGATAATTCTGGCCCAATTCCATCTCCGGTAATTAACGAAATTTTATACATTATACCACTTTACAATAAGAGAATTTTAGGATTTAGCTTATCTGTTTTTCTTTTAGCATCTTTTTGAGCATAATTCTGTTGATGCCATCAATTACAGCCTGAACGCTAGTAGTCACAATATCTTCCCCAACAGATTTTGCAGAAATACTATTTCCCTGTGCATCCTCAACAACTATGGTAACCTCACACAAGGCAGTAGAACCACCTGAGATAGATGCCAGACCATAGTCTTTGATTCTTAATTCCGAAATCTTTCCAGTAATCTTTTGAATTGCATTTAGTGCTGCATCAACAGGACCAACACCATAGTCAGTTCCGATAAAGTCCTTTCCATCAATATTTAACTTTACAAATGCATATGGCATTGTTCCAATGCCAGTAGATACCGAAAATCCAGTTAGCTGCACAATTCTCTTGATTCCTTTTTCACCCAAGACGTCATTTGCAATAGAGAGTAACTCAACATCAGTGATTTGCTTTCCTTGATCACCTAAAATCTTGACTTTATCAAGTATCTGCGTTGATTGTTCTTCTGATGGTTTGATTCCGTATTCTTCAAGTATTGCATTCATCCCATGAATTCCTGCATGCTTACCAACTTGGAGCCATCTCTTTCTGCCAACCAATTCAGGACTAATGGGCTCATAGGTAAGAGGATTATTCAATACACCATGAGTATGAATTCCAGACTCGTGTCCAAATGCATTGTCACCAACAATAGCTTTGTTTGGCTGGACTTGGATTCCTACAATTTTTGAAATAAATCTTGATGTCTCGTAGATTAATTCAGATTTTATGTTAGTTTCATATTTTTGTTCATAAGGTAAGCATTGCAATGCCATTGAGAATTCTTCTAATGCGGCATTTCCAGCACGTTCGCCAATTCCATTAATTGTAACATGTGCACATTGAGCACCTGCATGAATTCCAGATAACGCATTTGCAACGGCTAATCCAAAGTCGTTATGACAATGAACACTTACAGGAAGTTTGGTTACCTCAACGGCATCTCTTGTAATTTCTGCAATATACTCAGGAGTTGAATATCCCACAGTGTCTGGAATGTCAACCCTATCAGCTCCTGCTTTTGCAACTTCGCCAAATACTTTTTTCAAGAATTCCCTATCAGTTCTTGTAGCGTCTTCTGCTGAGAATTCCACTTGAAGACCTCGGGATTTTCCATACTCTACTGCTTCAATGGCCTTTTCAAGTGCTTGGTCTCTTGTCATTTTGAGTTTGTGCTCCAAGTGAATGTCAGAAGTTGCAATGAATGTGTGGATATAGTCAAGTCCACCATCAACTGCAGCATCAATATCTTTTTTGTTGGCTCTTGCCAATCCAGCAATCTCACAAGACAATCCTTCACTAGATATCATCCTGACTGCTTTTAATTCGCCTTCAGAAATGACTGGGAAACCAGCTTCAATTGCATCAACACCAAGTGCATCGAGTTTTTTGGCAATTGCAAGTTTTTGATCTGGAGATAAGGAAATCCCGGGAGTTTGCTCCCCGTCTCTTAATGTTGTGTCAAATATCCTAACTTTCATGCCCCACTCCTTTGCAATGCAGCAACACCAGTTCTTGCAACATCAATGATTCCAAAGGGTCTTGCCAATTCCTCAAATGCTTGAATTTGATCAGGAGTAGCAGCCAATTCTACCATTATTGAGTCCTTTCTTACATCATGTACCTTGCCACCATACGCATTTGCTAATTTGTTAATTTCCATACTATCATTAGCGTTACTAAGCTTTATTTTAAAAATACTAAGTTCTCGGTATACTGTTTTTTGCTCATCTAAGTGCTTAACTTCTACAGTGTCAATCATTTTATCGAGTTGTTTTACTATTTGAGCAACTCGTTTTTCATCACCAAAAGTGGTAATAGTCATTCTAGAATAATCTGGATTTTCAGTTACACCTACGGAGATACTATCAATATTGAAATTTCTAGACCTGAAGAGATGAGTCACCTTAAACAAAATTCCTGGTTTGTTTTCAACTAAAAGAGTAAGAATTGCCCACATAATTAATCACTATGATGGTAAGATCATATCTGCAAGCGAAGTTCCCGGAGCAACAAAGGGCAATACGTCTTCTTCAGGATCAATTGGAATATCAATGACAGTTGCAACATCACTGCTCAATGCAGTTTTGATTGCCTTGTCAAGCTCATCCATTGATTGTGCTCTAATTCCCTGAGCTCCATATGATTCTGCTAATTTAACATAATCAGGACATTTACCTTGATCAACTCCAATCATTCTTCTTTTATAGAAAGTCCTCTGCCATTGAGCAACCATTCCTAATGTAGAATTGTTTAAGACAAACACAATTACTGGAATGTCTTCTAAGACTGCAGTAGCAAGAGAGTTTTCTGTCATGCTAAAGCTTCCATCTCCTGCAATGTCTACAACTGGAACGTCAGGTCTTGCGACTTTGGCACCAATTGCTGCTGGAAATCCCCAACCCATAGTACCTAGACCAGTTGAGCTAAAGAAAGTACCAGGTTGAATTACATCATAAAATAATGATGCCCACATTTGGTGTTGTCCTACTTCTGTGGTGATAATAGACTCAGGAGGTAATAATTCTCTGAGCTTGCGTAAAATTTTTGCAGCACCCATTTCACCTGGATGAAGTTTCAAGTTTTCTTTCCAGTAGGCTTTTGTCTCTTTGACATGTTTAATCCAAGTAGTCTCTTCAGTTTTTTTGATGGCTCTTTGCAAAAGTAGTTTTACCATTATTCTAAGTGATGCACGAACATCTCCAACTACAGCAATTTGAGCATTTTGATTTTTACCAATTTCAGCAGGGTCAACATCCATGTGAATAATCTTTAGCCTCTTTTCAAAAGCCTCAAAGGTTCCAACCGATCTGTCAGAGAATCTAGTTCCTATTGCCAATACACAGTCAGCTTCGGCCATCATTTTGTTTGCCTCTGCGTGTCCATGCATTCCGATTGGACCCAATGACAAAGGATGGTTTTCAGGAAATGCCCCCTTTCCTTTGAAAGTGGTGACTACTGGAAGCATGAGAGCCTCTGCAACAGATTGTAATTCAGCAAATGCTGATGAGATAATGGTCCCACCACCAGCTAAAATTATAGGTTTTTCAGAATGAAGCAACATGTCAATTGCTTTTTCAACATTAACAATATCAGGATCAACCCAAGGATGATATCCCTGAATTTTAAATTCATCTGGAAAGTTCATCTCTGCTTCATTTTGTTGTACATCTTTGGGTATGTCAATCAGTACAGGACCTGGCCTTCCAGTTTCTGCAATAAAAAATCCTTTTTTTACAACCTCAGGTATTTCATCAGCTGTTCTTGGTTGAAATGCATATTTTACAACAGGATTTGCCATACCAATTATATCAC
>JAOTZM010000160.1 GCA_029861345.1 Candidatus Nitrosopumilus sp. | reverse complement strand
ATGCGTGGTGTTCGAAATGACGCAACACTTTCTTCATCCGCATTTAGAGGAATTTATGAAAATAAAGAGGAAAAAGAGAGTATAATTACACTCATTAGAAAACGTGCCTCAGACTCGTCTTTTTAGGCCATACTGAAAAATTAAATAATCAATCTTTTTGATCACCATCATGGGAGCACATCCAAATGTCCATATTCCAAAGGAATCTTGGCCAGGTTGGACATGGTATGCAATTGAGTTTGGAATTGTCCTTGCAATCTCCATGTTAGTTTCTAGAGAAATTACTAACTCTATTGAAGAGATTACTCCAGAATTACAAAACTATGTTTTTATGGGAATTGTTGGAATAATCTTCTTAGCTTGGTATATTGGAATTAGGGGTTTTATTCTAAAAAAGAAAATTCTTCGAAATAGCTACTAGAGTCATTTAAGATATTTTGTTTTATCTACAATGCCAGCTTTCTGAAATGCAATTTTTCTGTTATTACAAGATTCACAAATTCCACAATGATATTTTTTATTTGAATAACAACTCCAAGTTTTATAGATGGAATCCCTTAGAACCTTCACTCCAGCTTTTAACAAATCACTCTTTGATAGTCCCTCACGATAAGGTGACCAAATCTCAATACTTTTTCGTAATTTTGAATTAATCCCATCAATCTCTCCTAGATTAAATGCAGCCTCTAGTTTTTTTGCAAAAGTTGGTCTGCAATCAGGATAATGTTTATCTCCTGTATGGGCACCATATACAACTAATGAGGCATTTAGCGTAAAAGCCCATGCTGACGCTATTGATAGAAACACTGCATTTCTAATTGGAACTACAATTGAATACTCAAATTTACTAGGAATTTTCCTTTTTGTGCTTGTTAAAACATTAGAATCACCATACAGATCTTTCATAAAACCAATATCGATTATTTTGTGTTGTTTTAACCCAAGTTTCTTTGCAAAAGATTTTGCTGCTGCAACTTCCATATTTGCCTTTTGTCCATATGAAAATGTAATACCATACAAATCATAACTTGATTTCAAAAATGAAACTGCACAAACAGAATCTATTCCTCCACTAAAAACAACAACTGCTTTTTTCATAAACCATCATCTAAGATTATCTTCTCTTATCTATAGCACCTTTACTAGGTTTACAGATCAATGTTTGGCATTTTGTATTTGCAGTTGTAAATCCTCTTACCATAGCTAAACTGATCTTTTTTAAATCAGCAGAACTTTTTGAAAATGCTATTACTGATGGTCCTGCTCCACTAATAGTTACTCCTAATGCTCCTGCTTTTAGGGCATTTTGCTTTACTCGAACAAATCCTGGAATCATGTGTTGTCTTGCAGGTTCAACTATCACATCCTTTATTGAATTTCCAATTAATTCTGAATCCTTCCTCATAAATCCTGTAACAATTGCAGATGCATTGGATAAATTCAAAACGCTGTCAGTTAACTTGATGTTCTTTGGAATTACTCCCCTTGATACTTTGGTCTTCTTTTTTGGAACATCTATCTTTGGAACAGCTATGCACATTCTAAGATTTTTTGGGGGTTCTATTCTAATTACATCTAGAGGATTTGTCTTTACAATCACAAACCCTCCCAAAACAGAAGCTGCGACATTATCATAATGAACAGAGCCAGCACTTGCTTTTTCTCCAGAACCTGCCAATTCTACTAAAGAGTTTCTATTGAGTTTCAATCCGAACAGTTTATCAAATGCTACTGCTGATGCAGCTGCTGATGCTGCACTACTTCCCATTCCAAATCCTACGGGAACTCCTTTTATTATTTTAATTTCTATGCCATTTTTTATTTTGAATTTTTTTTTCATATTTTTTACTACTAATCCTGCTGTGTTGTCTTCAGGATTTGTAGGAATATTATCATCTGTAATTATTGTAATTCCATTTTTTGTTTTAGTTAGTGTTACTTCATCATAAAATGCATCTATTGCTAACCCAAATACATCAAATCCAGGACCTAGATTTGCAGTAGATGATGGAGCTTTTACAGTAATTTTTGATGCCACTAATCTTCTACCTCTTCACCTAAGTTAAGAATCCTGCTCAGAGCTCCTTCAAGATTGACAAGACCCTCTCCTGTAACGTTAGAAATTGGGATCAATCCTTGGGCAAATCCACCGAGATTCAAACCCCGTAAAATATTTGTAGTTAAAGAGTAGGTATCTCCATCTGCTTCTTTTGCAATAGCATTTTCTAACGTATTCAAATTTGTTGACCATAGTAGTATGTCCTTTAGCTTGGCTCCGATAAGATCTGTTTTTGTAACGACATTAATTGTTGGTAAATTCAAACGTAATCTTATTGAGGTAGATAGAAGTGCAATTGAAACAAAATTAACTGGTGTTGTAATTAGAGCACCATCAAAAAGAAAGATGCTTGTTTTTTCTTCTGATGCAATATTTTCTACAAGAAAACGTCCACTAGAACGATATGCAAACAGTTCGATTTGGCCAGGCGTATCAACAATTAGATAATCAGGATTGACTCTATTTACTTCATTTTGAATATCATCAATTTTTGATGCAATCAAATCATTTGCCATTACTAAAGCACCATTTGGTCCAAGATCATATTGTTTCATTATATATACAATATCTACATAATCTCTAACATCAACATCACAAGTGTATGGTAGACTCTCTACACCTGGGTCTAAATTCAAGACAGCTGCAAATGCTCCATTTTTTGTATAATATTCATATAACTTTGATGTAAGTAGTGATTTTCCTGAACCAGCTGTACCGGAAATAAAAATTGTCTTCAATCCTTCCTGATTCTTTATTTGCTCATATTTCAAACTAGCTCGATTATTATTTTCATGTCTTAGAACATATCAAACCCCTATGGAAAATACAAGAAAATTCTGCTTGATCTTTAAATGACTAAATTATGTTTTATTTTTGGTTTAAAATCTATTTGAAGAGGAATTTCTTCTCGAAGATGGGATAAAAACCTGCATGAAGAATTTTTTGGGATTTTGAATGTTTGATTTAGTATTTGAGAAGGTTAAACATGAACCTCAAAATTAACAAAAAACACAGTTTAATCAAATATTTTACAATTTCACTCCCGCAATTAGGCGTAAAATTTCTGATGGTGCAAATTTACTCAACTTTCATATTTGATTCTTCAAAAAAATTATCAAATGAACTGGAGACTCGTAGCTATTCCCGCTACCCTAATTCCTATCATAATTATTG
>JAOTZM010000063.1 GCA_029861345.1 Candidatus Nitrosopumilus sp. | reverse complement strand
AACCATTTCATCTGAATCCAATACAACAGCCTTGATTGCTCTTTCAAATCCGTTAGGCTCAACGGTGAATGTTTGGTTCTCAGTATCAAAGATGTGGCCCATGTGTGGATCTGATGGCGGAGTTATGTTCATCTCAACTGTGTAAGTTCCTTCTTGAAGCATTCTGTGTTTGAATTCTACTACCTGAGATCCTCCTATTTTCATATCACGAATTAAATCAGAATAGGGTTTTATTTTGCCATCAGGGTTAGTTACTATGGTATTTATTTCCACAGTGCCAAAAAGCATTTCACCATGATACCCCACAGGAATTGATATTATCAGAGTGTTCAGGTTATTTGGATCCTGAAAGACTGTAACTCCCATAAAATCAAAATCCCATTCGTTGTAGGGAGTTGGATTTTCAGCAAAGGCAGGAATAATATTAAATGAAAGAAATATTGTGAAAAATACTAAACTATAGAATAATGTCAAATTCCTCAATGCCTGCAAAGGTTTCTTCTATTGCAGTATCATATTTTAAAACATCATCACCGACATAGAAATAATAGTTTCTGACAAAACTCCCTGCATTTTGCACATACTGTATGTTTCCTACCTGATTTCCACAGATACAGACTCCTAGTTTGAAAGGAATTATTCCTTGTCCACAGTAGGGACATGTCTTGTAAGAATTATTTTTATTCTTTGTGTTCTGGTTCATGAAAAAACTATCAAGTATTATTATTTAGGCTCTGTGATAACATTGTTAACAAATAATAACAATTTCTTAAGATCTATTCCGTATCTGATTAATGGACTCATCATCAGATTTGATTGTGCATATTTGTAAAACTGTTCAGCCAGAAGATGTATTCTTTCTTTGTTGCATTAGATAAATTGGACTGATGGGGTGAACTTCTGTTTGTTCTGAGAACAGTCAATGACAACATTTATGACTAAAATAATTGCTCAAAAAGGTGATTGGTTTGCACGCCAACATATGTTAACCGAGTTAGTGGCTTAGGCTGTTGATTCGGTTAACTATCTTTATCCTCTTACTCTTTTAATTCATCTGGGGGATTAAAATCATGGTGCCGGAGGCGAGATACAAACCATTAGTTCAGATACCTTTTCACAATAATGTTAATTTTCTTATTCTACGTGTACTACAATTTGAGATTGAACATTGTAAACAGGAACACCAAGATCATCAAAAACATCTTCACACCGGCTTATTGAGCCTACTAGTAATTTGAATTTGATTTGTTTTCCATTAGATAATTCATATACATTCCAATCTTCGTTAATTTGAGAATAATCCATCTTAGTTTTTTCTGAATTTTTTATTCCATTGGGATTATTGTTTTTGTTTGGAGGTCCAAACAGGTTATAGTCTTTTGAAGGATGAACTGAAAATATTGTTTTAGAATTACCTCCAACATTATTCTTTTCGGTATTGACTTTTCCTTCGTAAAACGCTCTAACTAAAATGGCTCGAGTTTTAAGTTCTGAACCATCTTCAAGTTTGTATCGATTCCAAGATTCTTTCTTAATTGTAAAATCAATAAACTCTGTTTTTTCTGTCATTAGTAAACCTCTCTTATTATTAAGGGTCTAACCATTAAAGATTTAGTTCCTTTAAATCCTCCATCATTTGTTGCAATCATATCACAATTAGTTTTTTCTGCAAATTGTAATAATAAAGAATCACAACCTCCAATCATCTTCCATCTTCCATTTTCATTTGCTGCGTCAGAATTTATTATGTGATTTTTACATTCTTGAAAAAAATTGTCAGTGATTAAGTTATCTGAATCAAATAATTCAATACCCAAGGCTTGAATAAAATCGTTCGATACTTGTTCTATTTTTTTTTATTTTTTCTAGATTAGGACTTTTATTTTCCTTTTCTGCTACAATTTCTTTTACTACTCCAAGATACTCAGAAATAGTAAATGTTGTAGTCACACCAAGATATTTTTGAGATTCTATATCTTGGAAAAAAGATTCTACTTTTGGACCTAGAGGAGGTTTGTTCTTGATTAAATAATGAACAAAAGTATTTGTATCAAGGTAAACTCGTATTGGTGGTTCAGACAAGAATTATTCTTTGTGTCTGGATCTTAATAATGATTTTTCAATATTTCGTTCTGAAACATCAGACAAAGAAGGAATAATTTCAGATAACTGTCCTTTAAATTTTTCAACAGTGTTTGGTAAAGCAGGATGCCATTTGATAAGTGGTTCAGGCAAATTCCTAATTTTTAATTCAGATAACTCACTCAATGAAAAATAAGAAATGAACGATTTGATTAGAAACTGTTGGTATGTTTCAGTAACCCTATTGATTGGTTTTGTAAATTTAGAATTTTGTATGATGAAACTATCTAATTTGACAGAAGTACTATCTTTCTCAAATTGAGATTTTTGTAGTGACATGTAATAGATAGGTGAAAATTGTATTTAATATTGATTGTTTATCTAAAATCAATTTTTATTTTAGGCACAACTCAAAATTTGGGGTGTTGTTTTGCCGTTAATGCATGTTAACCTACGTCTACCCCAAGAAAGACGCTGTAATAGTATCAGATCGATAGTATTTGAGAATTATGGATCAAAGAACTGCTAAATATCAAGACATGCCTAACACTGATCAGCCAGGGAGGTACCGAGATATTGTGCACTCTCTGGGACATTACATTCTATCAGGAGCCATAATTCCAAGTAGGTCAAGTGCTTTTTCCAGAGTAATCTTGAAGGAATTAACTAAACATAGACGTGAATTTTCAAGTTTTTCATCACCCAATTCCAAAACCTTGACTTTTTCATAAAACGAATTGAATGCTACGGCTAGATCATGGCAGTATCTTGCAATAACCTTTGGAGATAAATTATTTGCAGCATCACGAATTTGCAAATCAAAAAGGCCAATTATTTTAATCAAGGCTATTTCAGAGGATTCTTTTAACAAAGAAAAATCTACATCAATAGAAGGAGTAAGGCCAGAATTTTCTAAAATTCTTGATGCTCTTGCATGAGTATACTGAATGTATGGAGCAGTATCACCTTCCAAACTAAGAGATTTTGTTAAATCAAATGCAATAATTTTATCCAGATCTTGTTTTATCATTTCGTAACGCAAAGTACCGACTGAAACATAATGTGCAATTTTTTCAATTTCAGAACTAATCATTTCAGGATGTCTCTTCTGTGTCTCTTGTTTTGTTTTTTCTTTTAGTATATCATATACAGAGTCTGCATTAACATAGAGCCCTTTTCGTCCAGACATTTGTGTTTGTTTTCCATCAGTATCCAAACCAAGGATCTTTGCAGTATCTGAACTAAGGGTTACTGATTCATAACCAAGATGAATGTATGCATCTGGAATTGACTTGAATTTTCCCATTAATGTTGTGATAATTTTTTGTAGTCTTGCTTGACGGGAATCAATTACAGTAACAACTTTGTCTCCACTAAAATCCTGAGAAACAGAATTTGCTTTATCCAATGTACTCTGCCATAAGATTCTGGAATTTGGTTGTTCTTTTTCATATTTTTTATAATTAAATGGGTCTTCAAGTAACCCTAATTTCCATGCAGCATATGGGATGTCTTTTGCAATGTATGTAGCAGTCCCGTTACTTCTAACAATTACTTTGTCTTCTTCCTTATTTTCACCTCGAATTACCCAACATCCTGCATTCTTACCTTCATTTTCAAATTCAATCAGTGTCATTTCTTTGAGCTTTTCAAATATTTTACTCCATAATCCTGAACGAATTATTTGAGATTCAAAATTAAGACAATCATAAGAAACTGCCAGATTCCAACAGGTTTCTAGTTGATTTGCTAGAACTCTTTTGGTAATTTTATCTGCAAATTTTGCTGTTTCAGAATCAGCATCTTCTAGTTCTTTGAGAACATTTTTTCTAATCTCTTCAAGACTAGAATCTTTCTCATACTTTTCTGTGGTTTTGACATAAACATCATCGCCACAATAATGATCAAATTTTTTTCCTGCGGGAGGCTCTTGATTAAATCCAAAATGGTTGAATCCAACTATGATATCGGCAACTTGGAGACCAGAGTCATCAACATAATTTAGAACCTTAACTTTGTAATTGGCTTTGTTTAGAATTCTAGAAACAGTATCGCCGATTATTATATTTCTGATATGTCCAATGTGAAGAGCTTTGTTGGGATTTACACTTGTATGTTCAACTACAATTGTAGAATCCTTACCAATATCAACATCACCGAATTCATCAAGATAAGATTCTGATAGAATTAATTGTGGTAATTTTTCCCAATTAGCAAAGAAATTCAGATATCCTGAGGGATGAGCTTCAGTTTTTAAAACTAGAGTGTTGGAGTAGTGGCTGTATTTTTCAGATAGCATTTCAGCAATATCTTTTGGTTTTTTCTTAAGTTGTTTTGAAAGTAAAAATGAGATGTTTGAGCTAACATCACCAAAACCAGGTTTTGCAGGTTCAACAGAAAATTTTACATCAGGTATTGAGAGGCCATCTAAAATTTTTTTGAGATTATTTTCAATTTCATCAAGGATTGACTGGAATGTCATCTTACATCTCAGATAATTTAGGTGCTAATTTATCTAATGCCTCAAGAACACCATCACCAGCATTTGAAGAAACGGTCATAGTTGCTTCAGATTTTACTTGCTCAGAAGCATTTCCCAATGCAACACTTGTTTTTGCCACTTTAAACAATGGAATATCTGTTGCACTATCTCCTATGGCTATAACATCATCTCGTAAAATAGACAGTTTCTTCATGATTTCGCTAAATCCTGTACCCTTATCAATTCCAGAAGAATTGATATGATAAGCATACTGACTATCAGATAGTCCCACATTAAGATCATTCTCAGAGATTATCTCTCTTGCCTGATCTAGATCAAATGTTCTTTGTAAAACAACCTCAGTCATTCTGGGAAAGACAGTTTTTTCTTTAACGTTGTCAATACTATTTTTAATTACTTGAAATGCATTTTTGCATTCTTCAATATTTCCTAACAAGATATGGTCATTAGAATCAAGTGTAATACAGCCACCGTTTTCACCAACAGCAATTTTGGTAGTTCCACCAAACACAGAAAGTAAGAATCCTTCAACAGAAGATCGACCAGTTACAAATATCACATCATGACCCATGTTAGTTAGACGTCTTAATGCTTCAAGTGCATCCAAGTGGATCCTTCCTCCACCATTTTCAGTAATCGTACCATCAATATCGACTGCAAATGTCCTCTTTTTCACAAAATCAGTTTTTTTAACCGAATAATATTTGCTACGCAATAAAATAAAATTTGTTATAATTTACTCATTAGGATTTTTTTTGAGAATTTCTCAGATATTATTGCTGCAAAAATACCCATAAGTATTGCAGGAATTACGGCATACATCAATACACTTTCAATTAATTCAAAATAGACAAAATAGATCAAACTGGGTGAAACTAATTTACCAAGCAGAACTTCATTAAAGGTATACATCACGTATGGGTAATAGACCATGTAAAATATAGAACCCAATAAGCCTCCTACAAAAATTAATGATTTTCTTGATTTGTTGAGTAGTAAAATTATATCTGAGATTACAAACGGAATTAGATTTAACATATAAAATTGAGTTGAGTCTAGTATTGCAAAATTAGGCACAATTGCAGTCAAACTATAAATCAACAAAAACAATCCTCCAAGAATACTCATCATTCCAAATCTAAAATTAGACAATCGAAAAACAAGAAGCATTGAAAGTGATATCAAAAAAGGAAATGCTAACGTCGCAATGAGAAGAGCAAAGGTTGGTTCAGGATTAAATTCAAAATAATCAGTATTAGAAAAAGGCAAAGACAATGATGAGATCATTCCTGTACCAGACAACCAGACAGGGAGAACTGCCAAAATCAGCAAATAGTTTGAAAGAGTGTTTTTAAAATTATTAATTTTCAAATACCGTGAAATGCCTATCATTCCACCTATACTACACAGAAACATACCAGTAATCAAAGTAAGGTGAGGAGGACTAAGGAATCCATCTAATCCAAAATTAGAATGCCAGATAAAATCAAAAGGCCCTGCTCCAATGAGTAAGGAAATTCCTATTAATTTAATTTTCAAAGAGATAGAATACAATTCTTTAAAATTTTGTAAATTTTTCCATCCAAATAAAGAGAGAATAACTCCAACCAAAGATATTGTTACACCAAGATACAGTAATGCATGAGGAGGAGAAAAAAAGGTCTCAGGTTTGTTTAACAAATGATTTGTAATATCCCAACTTCCACCAACAGTTACTAACAAAATTCCAAAACTTGTCAAAATACTTCCAAGAAGAAAAATTTGGTCAGAATGAACTTTCAAAAATTTCTGAGGGGTTTTTGATTCTGAAATAGTCATTATCTTTATTCATTGCTCACAAAATATTAGGGATTTACATTTACCAAATAAACTAAAACATATTCATCTTGATGATCCAAAACCCCCGAATAAGGATAATGTGAAAGATTGCTTGTGTGTGGAATATCAACAGATTTTACATAAATTGTAAAGATCCCTGATTTTTCAGGCGTTACGACAAACTCAAAATGATTTTTTGCACCAGATTGAATAGGTCTATTCAGTGCTTCAATAGAGGGATATTTTGACAATGTCGATTCTAAACCACTACTATATCCATAACTAATTTCATCTCCAGGTACAAGGTAAACAGGGGATTGTGTAAAATCATAAGTAACTATTTCGATTACATCTCCAATTTCAATGAGATCAGGAAAAGCTGCTGAAACAATATGAATATCACCATAATCACCTCTGTTTTCTGAAACAATGTTGAGTCTAAATGATTCACCTAAAGAAATTTCGGATTCAGAAAGTTCTACTTCAAAATAAGGTTGTGGGTGGAGTTGTTCATTTGAAAGATATTGTTCTGGCAAGACAAAAACGGTTAATGTGAAATAGATCATGATAGAAAATCCGATTATTGCATATATCAAAAATTTTTTCATGCATCTTCACGCATATCTACTATTAAAAATGATAAGAAAAATCAAAGATGCTTTACTACGAGTATTGAAAATATGAAGACGCATTATTCATTAGTAGACCAATATGAGCAGAAACGTGGTAAAGAAAGGAGTAATAGAAGAAATTTTCAGTAAGGCAATATTTGCAGATGACTCTAGTTCATACAAAGTCTTTTACCGAGATTTTGAAAGAATTATAGAGTCTTCACTACCAGAATTTTTAATTCTATCAAATAATTTACAAACTATTCCAATTAGTAGAATAAAGAAAATCAAGAAAAATAATACGATTTTATTTGAAAAGAATTTTTTAGGAGTTGATTAGTATTGGGAATTCCTGAAAAAATAAAGGCCATTCAAGATGAGATGGCAAAAACTCAGATTAACAAAGCAACAGAGCATCACCTAGGTTTACTGAAAGCAAAGATTGCCAAACTTAAAAGAGAGCAAGAAGAAAACATTACTAAAAAATCGGGTATAAAATCAGATGGATTTGATGTTAGAAGAAGTGGTGATGCCACCATTGTGTTTATTGGATTACCAAGTGTTGGAAAATCTACTTTACTAAACAAGATGACAGGAGCAAAATCTAGTGTAGGTGCTTTTCAATTTACAACTCTTACCGTAGTTCCTGGTATGATGGAATATAGAGGTGCAAAAATCCAAGCTTTAGATCTTCCAGGAATTATTAAAGGTGCATCTACAGGCAAGGGTTTAGGAAAGAGAATTTTATCAGTTGCAAGAACCGCAGATCTTGTATTACTCGTACTAGATGTGTTTCAGCCATATCATGAAGATGTGTTAGTTAATGAATTAGGAAACATTGGAATTAGGCTCAATCAATTACCACCAAACGTGACCATTGAAAAAGCATCAATGGGGGGAATTGCAGTAGCCCAACAGGTAAAACTAACAAAGATTACAGAAAAACACCTCAAAGATATTTTGCATCTTTATGGAATTGTTAGTGCTCGTGTTGTTATTAGAGAAGACATCACATCAGAACAATTATCTGACTACATTGCTGGAAATATCAGTTATTCAAAATCACTTACAATTTTAAATAAAATTGATTTAGTAGACAAGAATTTTCTAAAAGATTTGAAGACTAAAATAAAATCGGAAGTCATTGAGGTGTCTGCAAATTCAGACATTAACATTGAATTACTCAAAGAGAAGATCTATGAGAAATTAAAATTTATTAGAATTTACATGAGACCAAAAGGAGGAGAAACAGATTTCAAAGAACCATTAATTGCAAGAGAAGGAGATACAGTTGAAGATATTTGTAACAAACTTCACCGTAGAATGAAAAAAGAATTCAGATATGGTTTGATATGGGGGAAAAGTGTAAAGTTTGGAGGTCAAAGAGTAGGTTTGAATCATATTTTACAAGATGAGGATGTGTTAACTATAATCAAAACTCGTGGTGCATAATTCTAAAAAAAGATCAAACATGGATCTAGAAACAGAGCACAGATGGTGCAAATTTTGTATGACAAAAACAAAACAAAAACTAGTTTTCCTTCCAAATATGGCCACATACAAGCGTAGAAGGAAGTACAGATGCACAATTTGTGGTAAAACATGTTGGTTACAAGGTAGAAGGCCATCTGCAGAAAGTGTTTATTGAAAAAAATTCGATCAAAAGAAAATATTATGATCAAAAGAAATTTTTTTAAAAAAAATTACTTGACAAATTGTTATCAGTTAGTGTAACTTTGTTTAGTTTAACCACTGAAAAACGATGAAAATGTCGACTCATCAATGGCTACAAAAAGAAAAGCTGCAACTAAACGTAGAACAACCAAAAAATCTACAGCTAAAAGAGCAGCTCCAAAGAGAAAAGCAGCTCCAAAGAGAAAAGCAGCTCCAAAGAGAAAAGCAGCTCCAAAGAGAAAAGCAGCTCCAAAGAGAAAAGCAGCTCCAAAGAGAAAAGCAGCTCCAAAGAGAAAA
>JAOTZM010000159.1 GCA_029861345.1 Candidatus Nitrosopumilus sp. | reverse complement strand
GTCTACTAAAACAAATTCTTTTTTAGGATATAACATTGATTTATCAGGAGTTAGTTTATTTTCATGTAGATCTTCGTATTCATCTAATGTTAGTTTTCGTCTTTGGCCTATTTCTATCTCCAAGTTCATGTCCTTTACAACTTCTTCATAGTCTGGTTGAACTACGCCACTGAATACCATTGCACTGCTTCCACTACCATATGATCCAAATCCAATTCTTTTTCCATCCAAATCAACTCCTTTTTGATATTCAAACTCTAAACTACTTCTAAATCCCAAATATAACGAAGCTGTGTAGAGATTCCCAATCATACTAGATGCGACAAGTGAGCTTGCAAGTTTTGATTCGTATATCTCTTGATATTCAGAAGTATTTGTAAAGAGTTTAGTGAATTCGTGGTCTTTTGTCATAAATTCTTCATCTCCCAATACGGATTCAATTGTTCCTCGTGGGTCATTAGGTATTGGTTCTTCAACTCCTATTGACTGTAAAATTCTCTTCCATCTTGGAAGTTGACGCCATTCATGTCTGACCAAGTATGCTAGGGCCTTCTTTCCCATATTGCTATAAGGCAAATGCATGTTGATGTAATCCATATGATCTAAGATTGTTTCACCATCCTCTATCTTAATTAGTCCTGACGAGATTACTTTCTTCTTGTATGCTTCAAGTGCTTTTCTTACTTGAATCAGATAAAGTAAATTGGAATATTGACCATGAACAATTGGTGTCTCTTTCCCAAAAGGTCTGTAAAAGTCATATTCATCTTTAATTGATGTAGCTGTAACTTTAGGATCAAATGCCAATAATCTTGGGTTGTCATTGAGAAGCATTACGACTGCTCCTGCTCCTTGGGTCATCTCCCCACTAGAACCCAAGTCGTATTTTGCAATATCTGATACTACAACAAGTGCATGTTTCCCTTCTGCCTCTCCAGCTCTAATCCAATTTGTATTATCATATAGAGCATAAGATCCACTAACACAAGCAAATTTGGTCTCTACTCCGCCACAGTGCTCAAATGCACCTTGACCGTATACTTGTTCTAACATTCCAATAACATAAGAGTTCATTGCCTTTGATTCATCAAAGGAGGATTCAGTTGATACGTATAATCTCCCAATATCTTCAGGAGATAGTTTATTTTTTTGCATAATTTTTAAACATCCATTTGCTGCAAGAATTGCAGGGTCTTGATTGGAATCAACGATTGCCATTTTAGAAATCCCAAGACCTTTTTTTAATTTTACTGGATCTAAACCTCTAGCAACAGCAAAATCAGATGCGTCAATATACAATCGTGGTATGTATATTGAAATGTCATCTATTCCGGCTGCCATAAGCTTGCGTCCGATAATTCACTAATAAGGTTATTGTGTAAATTATAACTATCTAGGAAGGGAATTTTTACAATTTTTTATTGTTCATTTGTTATTTGATCGCTAATTTTTTTATTTTTCTAACTCTATTTCAAAAATATTTTCAAATACCTCATATGGTTGTGCACCAAAAATTCGTGTAACTTTGTCATCTGGTCCTATTATAAAAAATGCAGGAGTGCCAGTCAATTCAAGAGATCTTGCATCATTATTGCTTGCAAGGATAGTTTGTGAATGTACTCCTTTTGTCATGCATTCAGACCAATCATCTATGTTCAAACCTACTTCTTGAGCAAACTTTGCAAGATTTTCTGAAGATGCCCATCCGTTATTCTCCCCAGTCCAGTTCGAATACAAAATATCGTGGTATTCCCAGAACAATCCTTGATCATTTGCACAATGTGCTCCATGAGATGCAGTAACCGAATCAGGACCTATTATGTTATAATCTTTGAAAATCATTCTAACTTTTCCTGTTTCTACATAGTTATTCAATATGTCTTCTTCAGTGGAATGAAAGAAAACATTGCAAAAATGACATTGATAATCCCCAAACTCGACTAGAATAACTGGTGCATTAGGATTTCCAAGCATTGGAGAGCCATTTTCTAAAAACGTCGTCATAGTAATCTTTGGTGGTCCTGATTCTTGAATAGTTGGAGTTGGTTCCATTACAAGTTCTGGTTCATCTGAAAAATTTTCAAATCCTAAAAATACCATTACTAACACAACTGATGCAATTACTGCACCAATTGCAAGAGAAGGACCATGTATCAATAAGCATTGAAATTTTTTTGGCACATTTAGTCTTTTACACTATTATGGACCACTGTCACTTGGAACTCTACCTAAATTAAATATCTGTAAAATTTTTGATGACTTTGAATTTTCATTATCAGCATTTATCGTTACAGTTAATGTTTCTCTTTTAGAATTTTCTGGAAGCCAAAATTCAGTTTCATAATATCCTTTACTATTAGTGACTCCACTAGAAGAATAAAATTCTTGATTGTCCTCACCCATAACAATTATCTCAATATCGGCATTTAGAACATATCCATAATTTTGATAAAAATTATTTAATTTGTTTTGTTGTGAGTCAAAAATTTTAATTTCAAGTTTTGCAAAATTTTCTGAATATACTCTCTGAGTGTATTGAACCAAAATTACTATGTCTTCTTTCTTTTCAGTATCTATTTCTTTTTGATTTTGTTTTTCTTCAAATGACAAATTCACAAATTGACCATTGATGAAAATCATACCATGTGTGTTTATTTTATTATCTAAAATTTTTGAATATGTTATGTATGGAAATCCTTCGATGGTTTGCCCTGAAACTCGAATGATATTTCCATTAAAAAATTCCCTGATAGTTATTTCATTACTAATATGAAACTGATTTTTGGATGTATCAAGTATGCCTGTTTCTAAAAATTCAATATCATTAAGATCTACTTCTGCAGATACAAAATTTGCCGTAGTCCCAAAACTTGAAATGATAATTATTACCAGAATGATATAAAAATTCAAGTTATGTCGCTGACTTAAATACTCAATATTTTATAAAGAATTTTCATTTTAAATTTAGCAGTAAGGTCAATAATGATCTCTAAGGGCAAGGTTTTGATTTTTTATATTACGCCTAAAAATAGATTTGAAGGAAAAATTTGAGGCTCAACTATAAAGACAAAAGGAGTATTAAAAATTACAAGAATTTCATTATCCGTGAATTAACAGGAAGTCAAATCAAACTAATCTAAATAAATGGGATACATCTAGCAAAAACGTGAAAAAGATTTTCATTAATGGTTATGGCTCCATTGGTAGTAGAATTACCTCTTTTCTTAAAGATGACCCAGAAATTTCAGTTATTGGGATTGGCAA
>JAOTZM010000062.1 GCA_029861345.1 Candidatus Nitrosopumilus sp. | reverse complement strand
TGAAAGTTCCTGAAAGACGTGAGGTTCAAACAAAATCAGGAGAATCAATATCACTTTCAGAAATGTTTGTTGAAGATGACACAGGTCCGATTTGGGTAAAGGGATGGAGAAATCAAGCAAGACTTGTAGACAAATGTGAATTAGGAGAGATTGTTTCAATCACAGGACTAAATGCAAGATCTGGACTTGAAGGTAGAATAGAACTATTTGTGACACCATTTTCAAAAATTACAAAGAAAAATTAAGAATCCCAGAAACCTCTAGTTACAACATATTGTCTTTCTGCTTCATAGATTTGTTTAAACAGATGTTCTTCATCAACCATATTCCTTAAAATTCGTGCTGCAGTATCAGCACCAACTCCATATCCAGACATTACAGTAATCGCAATTTTACCAAAATTTTCGACTAGAGAGGAGACCTTCCAGGCACGATCAAACTTGTGTTTTTCATCAGCGGACAATTTTTTTCCTTCATGTTTCTTTCGGATAATTTTAGGAAGGTCATAGTCTGAATAGTAGGTTGCAGTAATTTGCCTTGCCTTACAATAGGGGCATATCAAGGTGTTTTTTACCTCACATGTTTCTACGACACGTTCCCATTTTCCACATCTGGCACAGATCAAACGATGTTTTGTTTTTTCGAGTCTTGCTTTTACTAAATCAAGAATTCCTTTGTCAAGATTTGCAGGAGATGAATAATATTTTGTTGTATGATCTAAAATTGGTTCTGCTAATTTTGAAAATTGGTCAACTTCCAACCATTTTACATGTATTTTGTCTTCACGGATTTTTTTCAGGACTTTATCGGAACTTTCAAGATCATATTTATCATGAAATAGTTCACGAAGTGCCTCATGAACAAGGGCAGTTTTAGAATATCGTTCGTATAAAAATCTGGCAGATTTTCTTTCATAAATTGCTCCACGTCCCACTATACCAAATTTTTTTGCAACACACCATGTTCTCCAATTAACATTATGAGTTCCAACCAAAGATGCACTAACAAGAGAATGTAGATCATAATCATCTTTTAAAACTTCAAGAAAAAGTTTTTCTGAAATTCGTGATCTCGAAGACAAAACAATTCTATAACCATCTGAACGAGAGTCAACTACAGAACCTAGCATAGAAGATAACATTGAAGAAAGTAATGTTGATAGTGTAGAGTTAATTTTAGTACCAAAACATGAATGAATTACAATTGAACCTTGTGATTTGCTTGATTCAATTACGATATTGTTTTCATCCGGAATTTCATTAAAATTTAATTGTTCAATGGTTTTATTTGTTAATTCAAGGGATCCATTTTTGACTTTGCTACGAAAATTTCCTACCTTTCTTGCAGTTTTGTAATCAATAGGAATACTTTCTCCTTCCCAGTAAGGAACAGTAATTCCTCCTCCTCTAAATGGTTCAACATTTACAGTAAATGATTTTTCATCCACATTTAGTATTCTCCATTGTGAGCCTTTTAGGACAAAGATATTTCCAGAATCACCAAAATCACCTACAAATCTTTGATCCAATGATCCAATGATTTTTTTGCCTACACTGTCAAATACTTTGAATTTTAGAATATCAGGAATTGTTGAAAGATTCTCAAAATAATATTTGAATGAGCGCCCTTTTTTCCAAAAAGTCATTTTTGGTCTATCAAAAAATATCAAATAATTTGAATCAAGTAAATCTAGTACATCTACCAGATCTTGTAATTGTAAATTTCGAAAAGGATATGCTTTGGTCACTAAATCAAAGGCTTGTTCAACTGAAATTTCACCAATTTGCATTGTTAATCCAACTAAATGATGAGCCAAAACATCAAGAGAACCAAAGTGAATTTTTTGCTCTTCAATTGAGCCTTCCTTAATGCGTTCAAGTATAGCTCGGGCTTCAAATTCATCATCAGAATTATTGGTTATAATTAATCCCTGGGCTGAGGCATCACGATTATGTCTACTCCTTCCGATTCTTTGAACAAATTTTGATACTTGTCTAGGAGATCCATAATGAATCACTAATTCAACTGAACCAATATCCAACCCTAATTCTAATGAAGATGTGCATACAACAATACCACGTTTTCCTTCACGTAAAGTTAGCTCAGTTTCTTCTCTAACCTCTTTAGATAAAGAACCATGATGTAATTCAATTGCTATAGAAGATTTTTCCCGTAAAATTGAAGCTAAGAATTCTGCCTCACCTCTAGTATTAGTAAATAAAAGGACTGGAGAATCTAATTCTAACTCTGTCACATATTCAGCAATTTTCTCTGCAACATCAGAAATTGTTCCATCAACATACTTTATTTCTACATCATATTTTCTAACTGATGTATCTCTAATAATTTCACATTTTCTTTTGGTACCTACAACAAATTTTCCTGCTTCTTCAAAATTTCCAACAGTTGCAGATAATCCTATTTTTGTGAGGGGGTATTTTGAGTTTAATTCTAATCTTTCAATACTTAATGAGAGTTGAGAGCCTCTTTCACTTGATAGTAACTCATGTACTTCATCAATTACAATCCATTCTAAATCAGATAATGCATTAAGCATTTTGACTTGTGTCAAAAGAATAACAAGAGTTTCAGGTGTTGTAATGAGGATGTCAGGAGAATTTTCGTTAATTTTTTTCCTATCCTTTTGACTAGTATCTCCATGCCTGATTTCAATAGAAAGTTCATTTTCATGTGCGTACTTTGTTATTCGTCTAAACACATCACGGTTTAATGCTCGTAACGGAGTTATGTAAAGGACTTTGACTTTTCCAGTTTTCTTAGAATTTTTCAAAAGAGAGAAGATTGGAATTACAGAACATTCAGTTTTTCCTGAACCTGTTGGAGCAATTACTAAACAGTCTTTTTTTTGTAAAATAATCGGTGAAGCTTTTTTCTGAATTTCAGTTAGTGTAGAAAATTTGAATTTCTTAAATAAAGACTCAAGAATCTGATTTGTATGTTGCATTTGATCGTGATCTTTCATAGAAAATTACACCTACTAGGCCAAAGGCAAACAAAATTACAATGATTATTGGAATTAAATCATAAATTCCTGCCATTGTAAAATTTTATGATTGACCGTTAAATATCTTCAGTATAATCGGATAATCCTAAGGCATGTATTTTGTAAGAAAAGTATTCTTTGTTTAGTGCCCAGTAAATTTTTCCTTTAAATTTTAATGGATTTTTAACAAGATGGATTTTGATGTGTGTGAAATGATCTATAGCACTTTTCATATTTTCAACTTCTTTACCTTCTATGTTTCTAATCATATTAGTAATAACAATAGGAATTTTTTTTGTAATTGCAAATTTTGATAATTCATGCATGTATTTCATGAATAATGAATTTTTTTCAAAAGTAGATTCATCTTTTTTATATTCGTAAGAAAAAAGATCAGTTACATTATCAATTACAATTAATGAATAATCATTGCTTTCAAGATTTTTTATTGAGTTTATTTGTTCTGAAGTATTTGTTATTCTAGATATAGTAATTTGTTTGAGAAAATCAAGTTGAGCTTCTGATTGTTTTTGAATTTGAAGTATTCTCTCAGGTCTGAATCCACCTGTTGTATCTAAGTAAAGAACATGGCCACCTTTTATAATTGAATTTATTGACAATTGTAATAGTAATTGGGTTTTTCCTGTTCCACTTCCTCCAAAAATATCTACAATCACACCATCTGGAATTCCTCCCGATAAGAATTCATCTAATTTTTGTAAACCAGTAGGGATCATTTGTATAATGATTAGAAAAAGAAGAAAAAATTTAAGGAATTAGAATTTTTACAAAAGAGGCAAGGCTTTTATTCTAGAGAACAAGGTTGCAAGTCAAGTGAATAATTAGTGTCTCAACCAAATAGTGCAAAAAGACCTCTAACAACTCTTCAAAAAAGTACGAAAAAGAAAGTTACTGTAAGACTAAAAAATGAAGTTGAATACAAAGGAAAAATGGATAATGTTGACTCTTACATGAATTTGATTATGACTGATGCTGAAGAGATTCATGACGGCAAAGCAATTGCAAACTATGGAAGAGTAATCGTAAGGGGCAATAACGTGCTATTTATCAAACTAGAAAACGAACTCTAGTGGGGCGGTTCCATGACCAATAATTTTCTATTTACGTCTGAATCAGTTACAGAAGGACACCCAGACAAGATATGTGATAATATTTCAGATGCTTTCTTAGATGAATTTCTCAGACAAGATCCAAATTCAAGAGTAGCTGTTGAAACGATGGTTACCACAGATTTTGTAGCAGTTGCAGGTGAGGTTACATCTAAAGCAAATTTTGATAAAAAAGCTCAAGAAGAATTAGTAAGAAAAACAATTAGAGATATTGGATATAACAATAAAGATTTGATGTTTGATACCGAATCTTGTGAAGTAAGTTTACGTCTTCATGCTCAAAGTCCAGATATTAGTCAGGGGGTAACTGCTACTGAAGAGAAAGAACAAGGAGCAGGTGATCAGGGGTTGATGTTTGGGTATGCAACAAATGAAACAGAAGAGCTTATGCCCATGCCAATTTTACTTTCACAAAAACTTGCTCAAAAACTAGCTGAGGTGAGAAAAAATAATGTTCTTCCTTGGGTAAGACCGGATGGAAAAACACAAGTTTCTGTTAGATACGAAGATAATAAACCAATTAAGATTGAGACAGTTGTAATTTCTACACAACATGCACCAGAAATTTCTCAAGAGCAAATTTCAGTGGAAGTAATTGATAAAGTAATCAAACCAGTCTTAGGAGATCTTTGGAATGATGATATTATTATTCACATAAATCCTACTGGAAAATTTGTAATTGGTGGCCCACATGGAGATGCAGGTTTAACCGGAAGAAAAATTATCGTTGATACTTACGGTGGATTTGGAAGACATGGGGGAGGAGCTTTCTCAGGAAAAGATCCTTCCAAAGTAGATAGGTCTGCATGTTACATGTGCAGATACATTGCAAAAAATCTTGTTGCAGCAGGATTAGTTGAAAGATGCGAGGTACAACTTGCATATGCAATTGGAGTTGCTGAACCAGTATCACTTTATGTCAATACATTTGGAACAAACAAAATTCCAGAAACCCAGATTGAAGATATGGTTAGAAAGAATTTTGATATGAAACCCTCAGAAATAATTTCACAATTGGATTTGAAGAGGCCGATTTACAGAAAAACTGCTTCATATGGTCATTTTGGAAGAAATGAGCCTGAATTTTCTTGGGAAAAAACAGACAAGGCTGAATTATTAAAGCAATCTGCCGGACTTTAATAGTTCAACTACTGACTGAAATTCCATTCCGGTAATTTTTCGTAATTTGTTATGATTTCCTTTAAAATTGCCAATTAGAATATTGAGATCATCTACTCCAAAATCAGATTTTGAATTAGTTATTGCATCATGATAAACATCTTCCAGATTGATTTTTTCGATTTTTGTTTTAGTTCCTTTAGAAAATAGTTTAACATATTTTTCAAAAGTTATGTAATCTGGACCAACAAGATCGATAATTTTATTTCTAAATTTTGGTTGAATAATTGATTGAAGGATAACTTTTACGACATCATTAATGTAAATTGGTTGAATTAAATAAGTTCCAGAACCTGGAATCTCGATTTTACCTTTTTTGACTTGTTTTTTTAGATATTTTGTAAACAGATCGTCTTTTCCAACAATATATGATGGCCTAAAAATTGTATAATTTAATCCTGAATTTACAATTATTTTCTCGGCTTTATATTTAGAAATAAAATACCCTAACGAAGTATTTGCTGAAACGCCCAGACCGCTTGGATAAACAAGTTTGTTGATTTTTGCTTTATTACATAAATTTACAATATGTTTTGTAAATTCAACATTTACCATATTATAATCAGTCTTAATGGATTGTTTACCAATCCCAACAAGGTGAATTAATGCAGCTGAGTTTTGAATTTTTGGGAGAATATGTTTTTCATCATAATTTTTTGAAACAATCTTGTGCTCATTTTTGAATTGTTTAAAGTTACTCCGAGAAATTGAAATTAACTTAATATTTTTTTCAGACAAGTGTTTTCGAAGATTTCTTGCAACAAATCCACTTGCTCCAGTAATGACTATTTTATTGTCTTTAATCATAATAATTCCAAGTTATTTTTAATTTTAAATCTATTTAGAAGATTTTGAAAATAAAGCTAACAAGAATTAATACAGTAAAATGAATACGACAGACGTGGAGGAAAAAAAGACAAAATTAAGAACAGGTTATACAACTGGAAGTTCAGCAACTGCAGCTGCCAAAGCTGCCTTATTATCAATAATCAATCAAGAAAAAATAGACAGTGTCGATATACGATTACCTAAAGGAACCTTTATTCAAATTCCAGTACATTCTTGTAAATTTGAATCCAATAAAGCACAATGCTCCGTTATTAAAGATGGAGGAGATGATCCTGATGTTACTCACGGTGCAGAAATTATTGTTGAATTATCAATTACAGAAAAAGTAAATCAAATTGATATTGGTGGAGGTGAAGGAGTAGGGATTGTTACCAAGCCTGGTTTGGGCTTGGAAATTAACAAACCTGCAATTAATCCAGTTCCCAAAAAAATGATTACTGAGAATCTAAGAGAAGTTGGAGAAAAAATTCTTGTAAAGCAAGGAATTAGTATTGTAATTTCAGTTCCTAAAGGAAGAGAATTAGGACCAAAAACGGATAATCCAAGAATAGGAATTCAGAATGGAATCTCAATTTTAGGAACCAGTGGAATTGTTATTCCCTTTTCTACAGCTTCTTATGCGGCATCAATTAGACAGAATTTGGATGTAGCAATCGCAATGGGAAATGATACCGTAGTTTTAACCACCGGTGGAAGAAGTGAAGACTTTGCAAAGAAAATAGTAGATTTACCAGAACATTGTT
Organism: Candidatus Nitrosopumilus sp.; assembly: GCA_029861345.1. Classification (GTDB taxonomy): domain Archaea; phylum Thermoproteota; class Nitrososphaeria; order Nitrososphaerales; family Nitrosopumilaceae; genus Nitrosopumilus. Next base: position 2,164 of record JAOTZM010000062.1, on the reverse strand, counting down.
TTGTGCAGATGGGTGATTTTTCAGGGTATACAATTCAACAGTGTAGTAGAAAAAATATCAAAAAAGCATATGTCGTGGGTTTTATTGGAAAATTAGCAAAGATGGCTACAGGAGTAAAACAAACTCATGTTAAAGGTTCAAAGGTAGACATGAATTTTCTAGCAGAGTTAGCAAAAAAATCAAATGCTGAAGGAAAAGTAATTGAAAGTATCAAAAAAGCAAATACAGCAAGACATGTGTCTGAAATAATTCAGGAAAATAATGTAAAAGGGTTTTTTGAGTTAATTTGTAGTGAAACCTATAAGCATATGAGAAAATATTGTGAGGAAAAAGTTCCAATCGATGTGATATTATTTGATTTTGATGGAAAGGTTCTAGCTAGAAAATTAGAAGAGTAAGGTATTTTATTAAAGTTAGAAAGCTTTGATCATGGAGAAAACTTCAGTACTTGCAATTACAAAAAATGGAGTGAGTATTGGACAAAATCTAAAAAGACTATTTCCTAGCTGGAGTATTTTTGCACCTGCTAAATTCTCAAATGGAGACAATGAAATTATATGGTATTCTACTTCTACATCAGAAAAAATTGTAGAACTTTTTAAAAATAATAATGCACTAGTGTGCCTATTTTCTTTGGGGGCAGTAATTAGATTAATTGCACCGCATTTGAAAGACAAAAAAACAGATCCAGCTGTAATTGTAATTGATGATAAAACAAATTTTGTCATTAGTGTATTATCTGGACATATTGGAGGAGCCAATGAGCTAACTCAAGAAATTGCAGAAAAAATAGGAGCTCTACCAATAATAACTACTGCAGCTGATGTTAACAAAACAATAGCAGTAGATCTGGTAGGAAGAGAGTTTAATTGGAAAATTGATGATGATTCTACGGTAACTAAAATTAGTGCACATATGGTAAACGAAGAGTCTATTGGGGTTTTTCAGCAAGTAGGTAAAAAAAATTGGTATAAAGAATTACCAAAAAATGTAGCAATTTATGATACTTTAGAAGACTTGAAGAAATCAAACTCTAAAGGACATCTTATAATTTCTGATAGAATTATTGATGACGAGATAGTTAACGAATCTGTGATATATCGTCCTCCTAGTTTAGTAGTTGGTGTCGGATTACATTGGGATACTACGAAAGAGACAATCAGAAATGGAATTGAACATTGTTTAGAAAAATTCAAACTTAGTTCAAAATCTATTGCCAAACTAGTTTCAATAAAAAAACCACAAGATGTTCAAGGACTGATAGATGTTGGAAAAGAAATGGGAATTCCTGTGGAATATGTCAACAGGGAAGATTTAGCAGAGGTTTCTGCTCCAAATCCTTCAGAAACTGTGAAAAAATTTGAGGGAACTGCAAGTGTATCAGAAGCTGCAGCCCTCAAGGTATCTGCAGGAGAATTAATTGTAGAAAAGCAAAAATTCCCACCAAATTTGACTATAGCTATAGCGAGGGTTGTAAATTGAAACGTGGATTACTACTAATTGATAGAGGAAGCAGAGAAAGAGAAGCATCTGAAGAATTAGAGGTTATTTGTGCTGGAATTAAGGCAAAAGGCGACTATGTATTCACTGATTTCTGTTTTCTAGAGGTAGAACCACCATTTATTGAAGATGGAATTTCTAAATGTCTAAAAGAAGATATTGATCTGCTAACTATAGTTCCTTACTTTTTGTATCCTGGTAAAAAAGTAAAAAATGCAGTAACTGACGTTATGAAATTCCAAAAGGATACCAAAGTGAAATTCGTTGTTACAAAGCCAATGAGTATGCATAAAACTTTGGCGGATATAGTTAAAAATAGAATATCTACAACACTTAAAGAAAATCAAGAAACTCTTCCAGAAAAAGATGTAGATGTAATGATAATCGGACATGGCAGTAAAGATCCTAATGCACAGATGTCACTAAATTACATAGTAAATGAAATAAAAGATTCCTATAGAAATGTGAGTCGATGTTGGTTAGAGATAGAACAACCAGATATTTTTGAAGGAATAAAAAAATGTGAGAAAGATAATCCTAAAGTTCTAGTAATTGTTTTTTATTTTCTTCATGAAGGAGCACATGTAAAAACTGACATTAATAATGATTTGATACCAGCACTTGAAAATTCTAATCTAAAAAAAACATACATTACAAAACATTT
>JAOTZM010000158.1 GCA_029861345.1 Candidatus Nitrosopumilus sp. | reverse complement strand
ACAAGTCTTGCTTGATTTCTCCATCCCTTTACCCAAATCGGACCTGTGTCATCTTCAACAAACATTTCTGAAAGTGATATTGATTCTCCTGATTTTGTTTGAACCTCACGTCTTTCAGGAACTTTCAATATTATAGCTTCAATACAATAATTTCCATCGACTTTAACATCATTAATTTTTGTTCTAGTTTGCGACAGTGATGGAATTGACTCATCATTATCTAATTTTCTTACAAATGAATTTTCATCCAGTGTAACTGAATTTCCATAAATTTTTGATGGCATGCATTCTATTACATCTCCTTCTGCACAAATGCTAGTAGAGTTTGAAAAATCACTGATATTGTATAGGTTCTTCTTATTATCAACAGCCAAGATCATGTTGTTGCCATTTTCAGTTGTTGATAATGAAAGTACTCTTGCAATAACTGGTTCTGCTTCTTTTCCTCCTTCAATTTCAATAATTGTTGCATCATTACCATGAATTTCTAATCCTTGATTTCCTAATTTCACTCTAACTCCAAGTAATCTTACTTTGGCTTCCTTTGAAATCATATTTGGAATAGATGATTCATCTTTGCCCCAGAGAACCACTCTCATTGCACTCCCTTCTTTTCCTTTTAGCCTCATTCTCAGTGCTGTTCCAGGCTGACCGCGAGAGTTTGTAAATTGCATTCCACTAATTATCCCATCAATCACTCCTGAAATTACAAGATCTTTTTGTCCTTCTTGTAATTCGCTAATATCTTTTGTAATGGTATCAATATTTGGAATTTCACTTTTTGTATCTGTCGTTTTAATATCTGAGCCTGAGCCAATATTGATTGTTGGTGAACCATCAAGATCAGATTTTACATAAGCCTTTATGATTTTGATTAAATCGCCTGGCTTTAGATTTTCAATCCCAGGTAGATTTGCCTTTTCATCCCACAACTTTACACTTGCTGTAGAATTTGTATCGTATACGGTCATTGTTCTAAGATAAAATGGAGAACCATCTTTTCTTGAAAATTGTTTTGCAGGTGAGAGATTCAAAACTCTAGTTTCTAATGAAATCTCTTTTGCCCCAGCATATAGATCCTTTAAGCTCATCTCAACTTTAAGTGGTTCTGATAATGTAATTCCGTAATCAGATGCGATCAAAAACAATGCTCCTTGATCCGTTAGATATCCTGCCCCGATCTTTTCTTTCTTTTGTTTAATCTGCTCTTCAATATCAGAACGAGTCAGTTCAGGTTTTTGATCTAATAGCTTTTGCAAAAGATCGTCAAATTCAGACAAGTTAATGGGTCTAAACTGAGTGGATTTATAAAAATTTCATTGGCAAATGAATCTTTTAGGTAAAATTGATCCATATCAAACGAAAATTAATCTAAATTTAGACAAGAAAAGAAACTGGTTTTCTGAATTAAAGTCACTTAATGACAAAACAAATTGTGATTCTGCAGCAATTCCAGCAGATATTGTATTTGAATTGATTTCAAAAGAAGAGATTGATGGGTATGAAGATGAAGTTTATGAACCAGAAAGTGATTTATGAAAACAATGACTTCAAAGAAAAATAATTTCTTTTTTGAATACACACTAACTCCTGATCATTACTTGATGGGAAAATTACCCAAGTTATCAGATATTGAATTTAAATCGGAGGAGGAGAATGGCAAGAAAAAATTAAATGGTTTTATAATAAGTACTAAAGATTCAACTTTCAATAAAGCAGAAGAAACTGCTATGATGAAAGCACGAAGATTGACTAATTACATTAGTTTTATTCAAGGAAGACATTTTTCTTACTTCTTGAAAAATAATTGGTCTGATGTCAAAGATGGAAAGCGTTCATTACGAGTCTATGGTGTATCCACAGGGGAGATTATAAGAACAATTGACATCAATCTTTCATCTACATCATTATCATCATTATTGAAAAGAGACTCAAAATTCAATCAGCAACTTGCGCATTACAGTAGGGGGTTAAAGGCATCTGCAGATAGCGATCCAATAACAATGTTCAAAGAATTTTATCAAGTATTTGATGAGAAATTACTTGAGACAAAAAATGAAGAGTACAAGTTACTTCGTGATCTGATAAATCATCCTAAACTAGATAATCCAAAAATTAAAAAAATAAAAACAAAGTTTCCAAAATTTCGTTTTGATTCACGCCCCAAAAAAGTTCATCTTGATTTAACATTAGAGACCAATTTGAAAATATTAAGAGAAATAGCCACCGAATTAAAACATAAGGCATTAATCCATATGCAAACAAGAAATGAATGATTTACTTATTCTTCTAAAGCCTTACGACCATAACATGTTTTCCTGCCTAAACTGGGGGGGGGGATACCATTTTTACTCTTTGTCGATAAATTCGTTAACACTTGAATTCATAGTTCTAGATTAGCATTACTCTGATTAAACACACTAACTACTTTAGTAAGAAGATTGGAAAACGGTTCGTGAATTGCATTTCAGCTAAAAACCTAACAAAATCTTATGGTTCTGTTAGAGCAGTTAATAGCATTAATCTATCTGTAAAATCTGGTCAAGTGTTTGGATTTCTAGGCCCAAATGGAGCTGGAAAGTCAACTGCAATAAAATTACTAACAACACTAATTCCACCATCTAATGGCTCTCTTAATATTCTTGGAGTGGATGCTATCACAAACTCTCTAGATGTGCGTCATAAAATTGGAGTTGTTTTACAACAACCAAGCTACGAGCCAACTCTTTCTGTTGAAAAATCCCTTGAAAAATATGGAATGATGTGGAATGTACCAAAAGATGAACGAAAAAAAAGAACAGAGCAGCTTATCAAAGATTTTGATCTAAGTGAAATTAGAAAAAAAAGAAATGAAGATCTTTCAATAGGTCAGAGGCGACGAGTTCAGGTTGCACGTGAATTTATGCATGATATGGATTTACTGTTTCTTGATGAACCTACCGTAGGTCTGGATCCTAGCGCAAGAAGAAAATTACTGGATTATCTAAAAATAAAGGTAAAGACAGGTCTGACCATCTTCTACACAACACATGTATTGACTGAAGCTGAGTATCTATGTGATGAAATTGCAATTATTGATAAAGGAAAAATCCTTACAGTAGATTCTCCAGAGTCTCTAAAAACTAGGTTTGGACAAGAAAAAACAATCAAAATTCATCTCATGACAAAAGAAGATAAAATTTCTAAAATTCTTTCAGGAATCAAGGATTGTCAAATAGACTTTAACACTGGAACCAACATTACTATTCATTCAAACGAATCCGAGCTAGTCTTACTCCAAGTTCT
>JAOTZM010000061.1 GCA_029861345.1 Candidatus Nitrosopumilus sp. | reverse complement strand
GGTTTCCGCTTCTTTGTATGCAGCTTGTAGAGAAAACAACATTCCAAGAACATTAGATGATATTGCGGATGCTGGAAATATTGAAAGAAGAATACTCTCTCGAGATTTGAGAACCATAATCAAAAAGTTTGGATTGAATCTTAGTCAATACGACACCTCTTCGTTCATCTCAAAAATTTCAAATAATATGAATTTGAAAGAAAAGACCAAACGAGATGCATTTAAGATACTAAAGCGTTGTGAAAAAGAACAGATTACTGCTGGAAAACACCCTGTGGCTCAAGCTGCAGCTTCATTATATATTTCATGTATAATGAATGGTGAAAAAATTAGTCAAAAGAAATTTTCAGTAGAATCTGGAGTAAGTGATGTTACAATCAGAAATAGAGCGATCTTGATTAGGAAAACATTAAAGCTAGTTGAGTAAACTATCCAAAAAAATCCTACAAGTTAATTGTAGAAGAAGATATTTTTTCAAATAATACATCTTTTAGTCTATTTACTAATTCCATTATTACACGAATTTGTTCCATTGTAACTTCTTTAAGATTTTGAATGACATTGTTTTGCTCTGATATTTCAGTTTGTAATTTTGACTTTTCATTTTTTAGAGTTAATATCTGTTCTTGAAGGTTGGTATTTTGTTGTTTTAGTTTGTTATTTTCTTCAGTTAAGCGTTGTATTTTTACTGATTCAGTTTCTTCTGGGAATGGATCAGGCGTAGGTTGAGGATCTGGCATTCGAATTGGTTCTGGTTCTGGAGTAGGTTCCGGAATTTGTGGTGGTTCTGGTTCCTGTTCAGTTTCAAATGCCAAGGTAAAATGCAAAGAACCTACTAAAAGAAGTATAGCAGCTAAGCCAAAAATAAGACCAGTTTTCATTTTATTATTTCACAATGATATTAGATCAATTTTGTATATGAATATGATTATAAATTTCTAAGAATGAAAAAGAAAGTTATTTGAAGAAATCAAACTCCTGATCTCTTTTTTGTTTTGGAAGATCTTTCATGACTGCTTGAACAACTTCGTTGTGGTTATATGTCAGATGTCTAAGAAATTTCGCAGATTCGTCTGCTCTTGTCTTTGCATCAGCAAATAACATCTCAGGGCTACTTAGTTCGGCCATCATTGTATTGCATTCTTGGCAGGGGTCAAAGTCAAGATAGAGCTTCATTATTTTATGTCATCCTCTTAGTATTTAGACTATATTATGGATTGAGGATAGGGGCTTCTTTCTTTCGAGGCTTTACCTTGTCTACTGAATCAACTAGATCTTGTTGAGTAATCTTGATATCTTTGACATTTTGAGACTGACCTTTAATGTATCTCTTAAGAGCTGTTATTGCTGCTCTATTTGCAACTGCGGCAATTTCTGCACCACTAAAGCCATCAGTCAGCTCTACAAGTTTAGTAATGTTGACTTCACTTGCAAGAGGCTTCTTTTTGGTATGAATCTCAAAGATATGTTTTCTTCCTTTGGCATCTGGATTAGGAACTTCAATGATTCTATCAAATCTACCTGGTCTTAATAGAGCTTCATCTACAATATCTAATCGATTAGTTGCGCCAATTATCAACACGTTATGTAGCTCTTCAAGTCCATCAATCTCAGTTAGAATTTGTGAGACTACATTTTCTGTAACATGTGACCCCGAATCTCCGCTACCTCTTCGTGGAACAAGTGAATCAACTTCATCTAAGAAGATAATACATGGTGCAGCTTGTCGTGCTTTTCGGAAAATTTCTCTGACTCCTTTTTCAGATTCTCCAACCCACTTTGAGAGTAGTTCAGGACCTTTAATACTGATAAAGTTAGATTCGGTCATTTTTGCAAGTGCTTTTGCAATCAGGGTTTTGCCTGTTCCAGGTGGACCATGAAGTAGAATTCCTTTTGGAGTTTCTACATCAACATAATCAAAGGCTTCCTTGTGTTTAATAGGCCATTCAACTGCCTCACGAAGTTCTTCTTTTAATTGATCCAGACCTCCAACATCATCCCAACTAACGTTTGGAATTTGAACTTGAACCTCCCTGAGAGCACTTGGTCTGACTTCTTTTAATGCATCTCTAAAGTCTTCGCTAGTTATCTGAATCCTTTGAAGAATTTCTGAAGAAATTTTATCTTCATCAAGATCAATTTCAGGAAGAATTCTACGAAGAGATCTCATAGCAGCTTCCTTGGATAATACTTCTAAATCAGCTCCTACAAATCCATGTGTAGTTTTTGAGATTTGTTTAAGATCTACTTTTTCATCTATTGGCATTCCACGTGTATGAATTGAGAGAATATCGAATCTTCCCTCGTCATCAGGAATTCCAATTTCAATTTCTCTATCAAATCTACCTGGTCTTCTAAGTGCAGGATCAATAGAGTCTGGTCTGTTCGTAGCTGCAATCACTACAACTTTCCCTCTAGATTTCATACCATCCATCAATGTCAAGAGTTGAGAAACAATTCTTTTCTCAACTTCACCTGATACTTCATCTCTCTTTGGAGCAATCGAATCAATCTCATCAATGAAAACAATACTAGGTGAGTTTTCTTCAGCTTGGGTAAAGATTTCTCTTATTCTTTCTTCGCTTTCTCCATAATACTTGCCCATAATTTCAGGACCGCTTAGCGAGATAAAATGAGCATTAGTCTCTCCCGCAACTGCTTTTGCAAGTAGAGTCTTACCAGTTCCTGGAGGACCATATAGTAAGACACCTTTTGGTGCTTCTACACCTATTTTGTCAAACAACTCTGGATGTCTCATTGGTAATTCAACCATCTCACGTATCTTTTGGACTTCATTTTTTAGACCTCCAAGTTCATCATATGTTATTCTTGGAACCGATGCATCAACAGCTTTTGTCATTGTTCCAAGTTTGAAGACTGTATTTTCGGTAACAATAACTGGTTTTGAGGGTTTAGTACTAGTTACAATAAACTGAACTCGTCCTCCCATCTGCGTATTTAGAGAAATTGAATCTCCAGTTGTAAAGACATGATTAAGATAATTGTAAATCATGTATTCTTGTAATCCTTCAGCTGCAATCTTTTCAGTTGGAGATAAGACAATTTGTTCAGCATTTACGGCTTCAACAGAATTTAGTGAGATTTTATCACCAATTCCTGCTCCAATATTTTGTCTTGTAATTCCATCTATTTTGATAATTCCTGCTCCATATTCTTCAGGTGTGCCTGGCCATAGTTTTACATGTGTTTTTTTGTTGTATGTTAATTCTAAAATTTGACCAGTATTCCATTTTTGATCTTCAATAATTTTTGGATCAACAATTGCTCTTCCTCTTCCAACGTGTTGCTGTGGAATTTCATCTATTTTTAAAATAATTTCATTCATATTATCACCTCAAAAATTTAGAGGGGTTTATTCAACCTCCACCGTTTTGCCTTTTGCTTTTTCTTCAACTAACTTGAAGACTAACTGTAAAATTCCGTTTTTGTAAGAAGCCTTTGCAGAGTTTTCATCAACTTTGTGTTTTAGTGGAACTCTTACGTGGTATTTCTTTTCATCATGTTCTGCAGAAAGATTTACAGTCTTGTTTTCCACAACAATTTTGACATCAGTCTTTTCAACTCCTGGCATCTCAGCTATGAGTTTTACTACCTTTACTTTTTCATCGACAATTGTGTCGACAATTGGTTCTCTTGTATCAGAAGTTGGAAGTAAACCTGGTTTAACATTTCCATACTCCTTTACTACAGGTTTTCCGTCTGGACCAACAGTCATTGTGTAACCGTAATAAAATGGACCAGAAGCAGAGCCATTTCCCTTGAATTCCTCAAAGATGTCATCTATGTTAAAAAAAGAGTTTGACATTCTTTTGAAGATTCTATCAAATTCACTATCAAAGAACATTGTCATATTCACCTAGTATATGTAATATATATGACATTATATAAATATTATTGTTATTTCTATGGTTTCTTACATAATCCTATTATAATTGACATAATATAATAATCTTAATGAGAGTTTCAAGTATGTCTGTACCCGAGATTGTAAGAGAGATGATAGATAGGAATCGTTCAATTCATGATTGTATGAAGATGGATTTGATAAATTATACAGCTTTGGCAGTAAAGATTCAGCCAGAGATTGAAAGGATTCTAGGAAATTCCGTTAATCTCAATACAGTGGTAGTTGCTATCAAAAGATATTCAGATTCATTTGAAATCAAAGAAGAGATCAAAGAAGAGTCAGTTTTGAAGAATGCTCGATTGGCTTTAACTGATGGAATGATGGATATTAAATTTTCAATAAAGGATTCAAATCAAATGGATCCTATGACAATTTTAGATAAATTCTCTAAAGTAACTACCAATTATGAGTTTTTTAGATTGTCTGATTCTTTTAGATTCCTTGCAGAAGATATGGAAGATGTTAGACAAATCTTTAGCGGTGTCTCAAACAGTGATGATATGTTCAGTACTGGTCTTGCAAAGATTAGGATTTCCATACCTGTCTCTCAGAATCAATCAGACGTGGTTTCTTATGTTGCTGAGGTATTACATGCAAATGGAATTGAGTTAGTAAATGCATTTTTTAGTCAAGACAACATCATAATTATTCTAAATGAAAAGGATTCATCAAGGGCCTATGATATTTTACATTCAGATATTATGAGAACCTGATAATCCTAGTAGTTTTATAGAAAATTATTCTTATAGCATATATTCTCCTAGTTGTGAAGAGGACACAATTGGCTAGAAACAAGAAGAAAATTGTGATTTTGGGCGGTGGTTTTGCAGGAGTGGAATGTACTAGACAGTTAGAATCTAGTTTTGGAAATGATCCTGAAATAGAAATGGTAATGGTAAGTGAAGATAATTTTCTGTTATTTACACCCATGTTGCCACAAGTGGCATCTGGAATGATTGAAACAAGACATATTGTTTTGCCCATAAGAACTATCTGCAAGAAAACAAAGTTCTATGAGGGGAGAATTAAAAACATCGATCCTTATGGAAAACTAGTAACATTATGGGGAACAGGAGATAAGAGAAGTATCTCAATTCATTATGATTTTTTGGTAATTGCGCTTGGTAGTGAAACGAATTTTTTTGGAATGGTAGATGTCGAAAAGAATGCCTACACTATGAAGACACTAAATGACGCTGTGATGTTAAGAAACAGAGTAATTGATATGCTTGAACAGGCAGAAAATGAGACCAATCCAATTCTTCGAAAAAGCTTTTTGAATTTTGTTGTGGTTGGTGGTGGTTTTGCAGGAATTGAAACTGCTGGTGAATTAATGGATCTCCTTTTGGATGCACGAAAACATTATCCTACTATTCATAAAGAAGATCTCAAAGTTGTCGTGTTAGAGGCATTACCAATGATCTTACCAGGATTTAATCAAAAATTGGCAGAGTTTGCAAAAGAGAAGATGGAAGAGAGAGGAATCGATATTAGACTAAAAACAGCAGTAACTAGTTTTGATGGGAATGAAGTTACCACAAAATTATTGGATGGAAATCCAAATGATCCAATAGATGAATCAAAAATTGATGCGATTAGAACAAAGACTTTGATATGGACTGCAGGGGTAACCCCTGTTAACACAATTAAGAGATCAATGTTCAAGACAGATAAAGGAAAAGTCAGGATCAATGACTATCTTGAGGTTCTAGACTTTCCCGGAGTTTTTGCAATTGGAGATTGTGCATTATTTTTAGACCCTGAATCTCAAAGACCATTTCCTCCAACGGCACAAATTGCTGAAGCTCAAGCAAAGACGGCAGCTAAAAATTTGAATGCATTGATAAAAAATTCTCAAAAGGATAAATTTGTATATCATTCCAAGGGACAAATGGCCATAATAGGCAAGAGATCAGGGATTGCTACATTTTTGGGAATGAACATTTCTGGATTTTGGGCATGGTTAATTTGGAGAAATGTCTATCTCTCAAAAATTTCAACTTTTGATAAAAAAACTAGAGTGTTCCTTGATTGGGCAATAGATTTGTTTTTTGATAGAGACATTTCTAGACTAAAATTGATGAAACGAGAGACTGAGAAAGAGTACAAGCTACTTGATGAAGTAGATGATGTTTGGTAATTAAAAATTGTTATATCAAAAAAGTAAAAATTTCACTTAATTATTTATTTTCTGATTTTATAGATGATTATTGCCGGTGCTGCAAAATACATTCCAATATTCATCAAAATTATTCCAATTCCATAAGATAGTATTTCTTGTTCAGAATCAATATCTGCATAATTTAGAATTGATAATGTAGATAGCATTGGAGTAATTGAAAGTTTAACAGCTTCTTTGAAAACTGGATATTCACGTTCTAAATCAGCAATTGTTGGTGAAAATGAGTAGTATAATTGATTGAATCCGATCATAAATGTAGTTCCAGATTCGGTTGGTAAAATAGTATTATCTCTGAGCTCTCTTAGTTGCTGAATTTGTGGTGCTAGTTCAGAGCCAAAAGTGGCAGTTGCAATTAAACATCCTCCTCCCTCTTCAACAGCTTCATCTATAGGAGTATCTTTGGATAATATTTTAAAAGAATCAATAGTTTCTTCAAATTTTGGAAGTTGGGAATCAAAATCATTTACGCCATTACTGTATAAAATCCTGTAGAATTTTTCAGTATCATAAATCATGACTTCCTTAAATTTAACATTAAACTTTTCATCATTGGATGAAAAGTATCCTTCTGCTTCAGTTACATATGCCTGATTATCATTTACAATTATCTTTTCTTGTGAGATAATTGTTAAATCTCCTGATTCTACTGCTTGATTTAACATATCAATCCTTTCTAAAATAAGATCGTCTAGAGTTCTTTGGTTGGTTTGTTGGATTATTAATGAAATTACAGGATTCATCTCACCTACTTTAGGTCCTACTGCAACTACATCGGGAGAATCTTCTTGTATTTTATCAGGTTCTTGTAATAGCCATCCTTCAGGAACATTAAATTCAATTTCATGTAAATTACTTTGGAATTTTTGATTTCCAGTTGATGGAGTTACTACGGATTGTGTACGTTCAGGTTCAGATAATTCAAGAAGATTTGAAACCTCGGAACGATTAACGGTTGTAGCCTTGACAATTTTAGGTTGTTCAGTATCTATCGGAATGTCATTTGCTCCTGTTTTAACGGCTGCAATTTTATCAAGTACTTGAAAACTTTCTTCAGTAACTATTCTACCAAATACTGTATATTGCTCATCAAGGAAGTTAGAATCTTTGTGAACTATAAAAAATTGGGAACCAGCACTGTTTGGATCAGCTGATCTTGCCATTGAAACAATTCCATGATTGTGTTTGATTGTGTTAAATTCTGCATTTACTCTTTCATCTGGACCCCCTAATCCCCAAGTACTTGGATCACCACTGACTGTATTTGGATCACCTCCCTGAATCATAAAATCAGGAATTATTCTATGAAAAATGGTTCCATCATAAAATCCTGATTCAGTTAAGCCAATAAAATTATCAACATGATTTGGTGCATCTTGAGGAAAAAATTCTATTATAATTGTTCCAAGATTTGTTTCTAAGACGGCTAATTTTTCATTAGATTGAGCAAATGCTTGATTTCCAAGACTAGCAAAAAGTAAGGATATGGTCATTATCAAAAATATTCTGTTCAATAATTTTTTTCAAAGTGGGTTACTTAAAAGCCAATTGTATTGATTTTTAACAAAGTCAAAAAGAACAAGAAGCATGCAACCTGATGAAAAGATTCAGGCACATTTAGTTTCAGTTTGGAGAGAATCCAAAAAGTTTTTTTCAATTGGTGGAAGAGAAGGTATGTTAGTATTAACTGATAAACATTTGATGTTTGTACATAAGACAAAAGCTAAGATGAATTGGTGGAAAGCAATTACTCAAAGACAAGTGATTAATTTTGTTAAATCAAAAAATACGATGATTCGACATGATGGTTATGATGATGATGACTTGGTCAATGATTTAGAAGATGATAGAAATGTTGAATTAGCATTTGATGATATTTCCAGTATTAGTTTTGAAGAAAAGAATTGGGGAAGTTCTCTTCATTTAGAATATGAAAAAGACGGAAAGCAAGAAAAATTTCAGTATTCAATAGCCCAGGATTGGGTAAAATATCCTGCAAAGGAGCCTACAAAATACATGAAGGTCAATTGGGAGCCTTTTGTGCAGTTTATTAAAGACAGGCAAAAATTTACGAAGTAAAATTGGGAAAAGTTTATGCTGTTGGTATTGGGCCGGGTTCACCAAAATATGTAACTGAGGTTGTAAAAGATATTGTTCAGAATTGTGACATTGTGATTGGTTACAAATACACATTAAAAACAATAGAGAATTTGATTGAAGGAAAAGAGATCTATGAAATTACAATGAATGATCAAGAAGAATCTTATCAAAAAATTCTTCCTGTGCTTGGTAATAGAACATTGGTAATTCCATTTACTGGAGATGTAAATTTTTCTGAATCAGAAGTTGTGGATAGACTGATTGAAGTTTTTGGCGAGATAGAAATTATTCCAGGTATTAGTTCGATTCAAGTTGCTGCAGCAAAGGCCCAAGTACCTCTTGACAAGTCCAAAGTAATTACAATGCATGTTACAACACCAATAGAAGATAAGAAATTAGAATTACAGAAAGCTTTGATTGATGGTTTTAGTGTTATTTTGGTTCCAAGACCTTGGCCCAAACAACCAGACAAGCACTTTATGCCATCTGAGATAGCTGTTTATCTCCAAAAGCATAATTTTGATACTGCTAAAATGAAAGTTCATGTTTTTGAGGCAATCACAACTGAGAATGAGACTAGTTTTGTGGGAACCGTAAAAGATTTGGAGGGAAAAGAATTTTCTGATTTATCTGTAATGGTGTTTAATCAAGCAAATTTGGATTCTTATATGAATTATAGATGGCAGTGGGAAAATTAATTGCCCAGGTTTTTACTTTGGCCTAAAATTAAACTGTCAGAATTTGGAAAGACATATGCTACAATTTTCATCCAATTATAATCGGGATCATATAGTCTGTAAAATCCTGCATCATCAAATGTGATACTGACTGATTCTCCTGGTACAACTTTTCCAGTTGAAATTCTTCC
>JAOTZM010000011.1 GCA_029861345.1 Candidatus Nitrosopumilus sp. | reverse complement strand
AGATTCAAAGAACATTCAACAAAAAAATGCATGTCTCGTGTGAAAAATGTGGTATTGAGGATCTATTAGAATTTTCAAGAAATGTTGATGAAGTATTTCTTGAATTTCTCTCAAGGTTTGATAAAGGGTTAGTCACTGAAAAAGGACTCTCAGAAGATCTAAAAGATGAAGGAATTCTCAGGGGAGAAAATGAAATCAAAGAAATGATTGGCAAAAACAAACCCGATAAAATCACAGAAGAAATCCTATTTTCAAAAAAAGACTATGTGTCAGAGTACAAAGTCTTGAAGAATCCTGAGCCTAAAATGGGTTGTAAAGTTGAAGATTTAGGACTAGATGAGTCTATTTTCAATCATCTTAAGGAACTAAAGATAGAACAATTTTATAAATTTCAAGAAGAATCAATTAAAGAAATTACATTTGGAGAAAATGTGATAATTGAAGCACCCACGGCATCAGGAAAAACTGAGGCATTTTTGATTCCAGTAATTCAAAGAATAAAAAAAGATGCTAATAATGGAAGTGTCTTCGCAATTTTTGTTTATCCAACAAAAGCATTATCACGAGATCAATATCCAAAAATTCAAAAATTTGCTGAAAAGATTGGAGTTGGTGTCAAGGTTTTTGATGGAGACACAAAAATTTCAGAAAGAAGAGAAATTATTGAAAACCCACCCCACATTCTGATTACAAATTTTGATGTGTTACATTATCATCTTTGGCATCAAACAAAGTTTTCATCATTGCTGGTTTCAACAAAAATTCTTGTAGTAGATGAAGCACATGTATACTCTGGAATTTTTGGATCAAATGTTCATTACATCATAAAAAGACTCAAGAGAATCTGTAGTAACAAATTACAATTTATCGCAGCATCAGCTACACTGGAAGATGCAAAAGAATTCTGTCAGCAGTTGTTTGGTGAAAAAATGCAAATTATTCATGGCTCTGGAAAAAAAGGTCAAACAGATTTTGTAATGCTGTTTCCATCGCTTAGAACTCAAAGAGCTCTAATGGTACAACTCACAAAGAAATTGACTGAAAAAAATCACAAAACAATGGTGTTTAACAACTCTCATCTAAACTCTGAGCTATTAGCAATACAAGCAAAAAAACAAAAAGTCAACATTAAAGTTCATAGGGCTGGTTTGATGGCAAATTATAGAACTTCAGTAGAAAAACAATTCAAAGAGGATAGTTTGCAGGCTATTTCATGTACTCCAACCCTTGAATTAGGCATTGATGTAGGGAATGTCGATTGTGTTATATCATCTACCATCCCAGTAAACAGACTAATTCAAAGAATTGGAAGGGCCGCAAGAAAAGGACAGAGAGGCTATGCGTTTTTGGCATTGGGAAATGATCCAATATCCCAATACTACAAGAACCATCCTGATGATTATTTTGAAGATATTGAAAAAACATACATCGATCCTAAAAATCCATTCATAGAAGAATTTCAAGTTTTAGCAATGGCATGCGACAAACCAATTTCAAAACACGAATTAAAAGAACATCAAGAAATAATAGATCATCACATAATCAAAGAAAATCTTCTAGTCTTCAACAATAGAATTATTCCAAATTTTGACAAAATTAATTCTTTGTTAAATGATTATAGCATTAGAGGAATTGGAAAATCTGTAGATATTTTCTTAAATGAGAGAAAGGTAGGAGACAGAATATTACCAATTGCATTAGAGGAGTTACATAAAGATGCAATCTATTTTTTGGCAGGTATGCGTTATAAAGTAAAGGAATTTGATTATCCCAAAAAACAACATGCTAAACTGGAAAAAATTCCAAGAGATTACCCATATTATACAAAATCACTTACAGAAGAATGGCCAACAATTGAAACTATTTTTGAGAAAAGAAATGCAAATGGTGTCGAAGTTGCATTTTGTAAATTGCATATTGAAAAGAAAGTTTACGGTTATGTCAACATAGAATTAGGACAAGAGATTACTCAAGGAGAAAAAGTCCTACTTGAATTCCCACTAGAGTATGATTTTGTTACCAAGGGAATTGTTTTCCATGCACCAAGGCCACTAAAAGTTATCGATGAAGCAGAAGATGAAGATTATGCTGAAGCTAGTGGATATCATGCAACAGAGCATGTAGTAATTGAAGGAAGCAATATGATAACAGGAGGAGTATCTCAAGACTTGGGAGGAATATCATTAGGTACTTCAGGCTTGATTTTCATCTATGATGGAGCAATAGGAGGAAGTGGAGCTAGCAAAGCTCTGTATGATAGATTTGAAAAAGCTCTTGAGAGAAGCATGTTTATCGTAAAGGAATGTCCATGCCACAATGAATCTGGATGTCCAAGATGTACATTCTCTTATAGATGTGGAAACAATAACGAATTCTTACACAAATATTCTGCACTAGAGATTCTGGAGAGAATTAATGATGGAGAGAAAACAGAATTGGTTGATCCTACTGAAGGAGACAGACCTTTAGTATGATTAATCAAAATGGGATAAATATAACAAAAATCTAGGACAAATATGGAAAAAGTAGCTCTTGTCACGGGTAGTTCATCAGGGATTGGATTAGAGACTGCATTAGCGCTTGCAAGAGATGGTTTCCATACTTTTGCAAGCATGAGAGATATTAAAAAAGCTGGAGAGTTAGAACAAGCTGCAAAAAAAGAAGATCTTCGAATCAATGTAATAGAGCTTGATGTGGATAAAGAAGAATCAATTGCTTCTGCAATCAAAAAGATAATTACGGATGTAGGAAGATTAGATATTTTAGTTAACAATGCAGGATATGGACAATTTGGATGCATAGAAGATGTGTCAGTTGATGATTTTAGAAAACAGTTTGAGACTAACTTCTTTAGTATTGTAAGAATTATACAAGAGGTTTCCCCAATTATGAGAAAACAAAATTCAGGAATTATTGTAAACATTAGTTCTGTTGTTGGCAGAATGGGACTTCCTGCATCTCCAGCTTATATCAGTACAAAATTTGCATTAGAAGGATTAAGTGAATGTCTAAGATATGAACTTGGCCAATTTGGAATTAAAACTACCCTGATTGAACCAGGGGTAATCAAGACAAATTTTTTCAGTTCAATGAAAGTTCCAGAATCAAAAACGGATCCAAAATACAAGGCATTAACTGACAATATTCTTGCAGGCCTTAAAATGATGGTAGAGATGGGAACGGCACCATCTCAAGTTGCCAAGGTCATAATAAAGGCAATTCATGATGATGAGATTTTACCACGTTACATTGTAGGAACTGATGCTGCCATGTTTTTGGAAGCAAAAAAGATGAAAACAGACCTAGAATTTGAGAAATACATGAGTAAGGAGCTATTTCCCAGATGACATTGTACTCTGACGCTAAATTGATATACACATAGAATTCAGTTTTGTCAAAGTCCGCAATTTTAAAGTGAAAAGAATGAAATGGAAAACTCTACAACATAACGGAATCTTATTTCCACCTGTATATGAGGCTCAGGAAATCAAGATAAAGATCAAAGGGGAAGATGTTGTTCTTGATCTTAACCAAGAAGAAATGGCATACCAGTGGGCAAAAAAGAAAGATACCCCGTATGCAGTAGACAAAGTTTTTCAAAAAAACTTTATAGCAGATTTTGCGAAAATTCTGGATTCAAAATTTAAAAAAATTTCATATGAAGACATTGATTTTTCAAATGCATACAAAGTAGTTGACAAGGAAAAAGATCTCAAGGAGATGATGACAAAAGAGGAAAAGAAAACCCTTGCTGTAAAAAGAAAAGAGAGTCGTGAAAAGATGAAAGAGAAATACGGAATTGCAATCATGGATGGAAAAGAAGTTGAAGTTGGAAATTACATGGCAGAGCCTCCGGGAATTTTCATTGGAAGAGGAGAGCACCCGCTTAGAGGAAGATGGAAACCTCGAGTTACTTCAAAAGATGTTACACTAAACTTTGGAAAGGAGGCAAAAGTACCTGAAGGAAAATGGGGTAAAATTATTCATGATAAAGATTCCATGTGGTTAGCTAGTTGGATGGATTTTCTTACACAGAAAAGAAAGTATGTCTGGCTTGCCGACACAGCAGGACTAAAGCAAGACAGAGATAAGGAAAAGTATGAAAAAGCTGTGAATCTTGCTAAGGAGATTGACAAAATAAAAGACAGAATTGTAAAAGATATGAAAAGTAAGAACCAAAAAATTAGCAGAATATCTACAGCATGTTATTTGATTTATAGAACTGCGATGAGGGTAGGAGACGAAAAGGATCCTGATGAAGCAGATACTGTTGGTGCTACAACTCTAAGAAAAGAACACATCAAAATTACAGATAATGTAATTGAATTTGATTTTTTAGGTAAGGACAGTGTTAGATGGCAAGAAACGGTAATAGCTGAAGGTCATGATAAACAATTTCAGAAAAATCTTAAGAAACTAGTTGAAAAGAAAAAACCAAAAGACGATATTTTTGATGACATTACTTCAAGACATGTTAATGCATATTATTCCAGCATTGTAAAGGGGTTAACTGCAAAAGTGTTCAGAACTTATCTTGCAACAACAGTTGTCAAAAACTATCTTGTAGAACATGACAACATGAAAGGAAAAACTGCAAATGAGAAACTATATCATGCAAAATTGGCAAATCTTGAAGCTGCCATGATGTGTAATCACAAGAGAACCATACCAAAGACATTTGAGCAGTCATTAGAAAAGAAGAGAGGTACTCTCAAAAAGGCAGAAAAAGATCAATCTTGGAAGAAAACCCAAGAAACTCTAAAAAAAGTAGAGTCGAATCAGCCAAAGACAGATACTCAAAAGAAGAACAAAGAAAAGAGAATCAAGACATTAAATGAACAAATTAAAAAGCAAAAAAAGAAACACAAAGAAAGAGTAAAGAAATTAGAATTACAAATCGATTTATCCGAAAAAACCAGAGATTATAACATTGGAACATCTTTGAGAAATTACATAGATCCTCGTGTTTTCAAGGCATGGACTGATGAAGTAGGTGCCGACTGGGAAAAACTATACACTTCTGCATTACAAAAGAAATTCCTCTGGGTCAAAAATGAAAATTTAGAATGGAAGGACTTGAAGTAAAATTACGATTATCTACATTCTTCAATTTTAGTGAATTCTTTTGGCCTCCTAGAGGGTAATTCTATATCTCTTTTGTCTACTCGCATTATAGAATTTAGTCATCAAGATCTCATTAGGAAAATGTGTGCAACATTTAGAATCATTTAATTTCCCAAATTTTTAGATAAATATTATGCCGGGGTAGCTCAGCCTGGTTAGAGTGCCAGTTCAAGTGGTAAACTCTAGTGGTTCTCCAACTAAGGCAATACTCATAATCTGGAGGTCGCGAGTTCGAAACTCGCCCCCGGCACACACAAATAAGATTGTACGCCCTCCCCAAAAAACGGGTCAGAAATTGGCCTTAAATCAGAATGCCCATAGTTTTTTTGAGAAGATGAACAAAGAAAAAGAGTAGGAAAAGCCATACAGAGTAAAGCATTGGGCAAAAATTGGATTATTAGAATCATCAACCTGAGTTTCTATTGAACTAAGATTTTCTTTTACGATCTTATTTTTTGGTGGCCTGTCACCTGCGATATACTCCAGTTTGATTTGGTCTAAAATATCATCCAACGGTTGATGCAACTCTAGATGGACCTGCATCACGGGCATCACTGTGATTTGTCCTTCAACAGTGATTGGAACTATTCTTCTTGACATTGTAATTTTGATTCTATCTTCGATTACTCAGGACATCATTGAACTGTTCCAGTTTTTGTGCCTGATTCTCTTCTGATAGATCACCAAAGTTTGTTGGGATTATAGAATAAGAATACTTGAATTGTTGATCTAATGATTTGTTGTTTTGATTATTCTTTTGTTTGTTATTTTTCCCTTTAGAAAGGATTGAAATCGATTTCACAATGAAATAATATAGAATTTAATAAAAGGGAGGAAAAAATGATTTGAAAAATCAGTAAGAAAGAGAAAAAATTCTCTTAATTACTGACAATGAAGACTAGATAATTTACAACAAACCACATCAAAAACTTTTTTATGTTAACTTTGAGTCAATTTATCAATGAAAATAACGATGAAAACAATGACATTCTTTTCAATACTGACAATAGTTGCAGCATGCCTGATGGCTACAATTCCAACTGCTTCTGCAGAAACTACTGTAAGCCTACCTGTAGGATCCGCTGCTCCAGGATGTGAGGAGACAAACGAATGCTACATTCCTGAGGAGGTAAATGTAGGCGTTGGGGAAATGGTTACATGGTCCAATGACGATACTGCAGCTCACACTGTAACAAGTGGGAGTGCTGCTAACGGTCCTGATGGTGTCTTTGACTCTAGTCTGTTTGCTGCAGGTACAACATTCTCTCATACATTTGAGGAAGAAGGTACATTTGACTACTTTTGCATGGTTCACCCATGGATGGTAGGAGCAGTAACAGTAGGATTAGCAGGAACGGGCAATGGTGGTGACGGTGATAATGGAGACGATACTAACGGCTCTGGTGATGAAGAGTTGATGGTAGAGATTGTCACGGGAGATGCAGCTCAAGATGAGATGCTGTCAATTGATGTAACATTCAAGACACTTGATGGAATGAGTGTAGAGCATGTCAATTATGACATCATGGCAACACAGGGAACAGAAACAATTCTTGACGACAAAGGAGTACATGATCATGACGGAGTCATGAATCATATGAGTGTCCCATTACCTGCAGGAGCATCTGATGAAATGCCTGTAGACATTACTGTGACATTTAACGGATTTGGAGTAGAAGAGCCATTTACCGGTCCAATGGGTCAAGTAGCAACAAAGCAAGTAGTTCCAGAGTTTGGAACAATTGCAATGATGATACTAGCTGTTGCAATCATATCTATAGTTGCAGTATCTGCCAAATCAAGACTATCTATAATGTCAAGACTGTAAGAGACAAGAACTACCTTTTTTTCTTTTTATTTTACTATTTAATTGAGAAGAATATTATCAATTTATAATTGGTATTGTCAAACATTACTTGTAGTCAGAATCATTACATATACAATGGAGCAGCATATGAATCTACGATTTCCCAAGATTTCAATATACAACTAATCATTGAAACTCAAAAATGAAGATTACAACTAAATCAATACTTAGATTCGCTTTACTTCTTGAATCACCATAAGTCGGCGTCTTGTGTTTGTTCCTTTTGGTTTTGTTCTCAATGCATATCCACAGCAGAGACAATGTTTGCCTTCCCAGTTAACAAAAATATCGCATTGCGAGCATCGTTTTTGTCCAATTGCATATCTGCTATTTTTCCCAGGTTTTATTGCTCTGTATCTAGAACATATTCCCTTGCAGACCATTTGAAAAGGTCAAACTTTACACTATAAATTTTTTAAAATCAAGATGAATCTCTTATCTGATATTTTCTTAGATGATAATCTTAAAAGATTTATCATATTCATGCATCACCAGAATAGATGGAGGAGGAAATATATGCTTGGGCTGCTCTGCTAGCTATTTTTATTATTCCATTGGCAAGTTTGGTTCCACGTATGTTAAGAAAAAGAAGAAAAAACAAGAAGACTCAAACAATATCACAAGAAGAAGAAAAGTTTCAAACACCAAGTCATGACAAATATCCAAAAGAATCCAAAACGATGTCATCCTCTAAATACTCTACAAAAGATATGCTTGTACTGGGAGAATTAATTAGAGGATCAAAAACATTTGAAAATATTCAAAAAAATACCAAATTCAATAACAAAGAACTTGATGGAATACTTGAGGATTTGGAAAAAGATGAGATGCTAAAAGTGCAACAAAAAAAGAGGTTGCTTGGAATCAAAATTGAACTGCATCCAACAGACAAGGGGTTCAAGGAATATTATTCATAGATTTTGTTAGTAAAAACACGTTCATCATATGTTTAAAATATTAATTTTTGTTCGAAAACATATGGAAAATAAAAAATAAACAAGAATTAGAATCCCTTGGGCAGAGTACCTTTTGGTTTGGTTGGTTCATTGGGTTTAGTTTCAGCTGGTTTAGGTACTTTTGTAGGATTTACCTCAGTAGGTTTTTTTCCTAGCTAAGTAGAAAGTTGACTGAGTTTTGTTTGTAATGAATCAATTCTGTCTTCAAGATCTTGCAGGTTTTCATCAGAGTCCGATTCATCATCAGATTCTAAAGTTGTTGTAGAGGTATAAGAAGATGAAGAATATTCTACTATTCTTGGCAGCTTCTTTGCTTGTGTTATCCATTTTTCTACTTCATTTAGTGTGGGAGGTCTTCTAACCAGATTCTTTTGATCATTTACCTGTTGCATCTTTTCTTGGAGGTTTTCAGCATTTCTATTGGATAACTCAACTACAGTATCAACGCCTGATACCTCAAGTAGTTCAGAGTATTCTTCTCCGACTCCTTTGATTCTAATCAAATCAGCCATGTTAACCCATTTAAGAATCAGTTTGTCTGAGATTTCAGATTGTTGAGAAATCTCTTTGCGTCCTTGTGGAGTCTTACCTCTTTTTAGAAGATCATCAGATGTTTTGATTCCAATTGCTAGGAGTTTTTTAGCATATGATGGTCCAATTCCTTCAATGTCAATGATTTTCAGTTTAGTCATGATAACAGTAAATCAAATACTGTTTGTTAAAACAATTTCTAAAATAAAATAGAAAGATGTTGTGAGATGATCAGTAATTTTGCAGTATATTATTATCCAAATGGGTTGCTAAATC
This sequence comes from Candidatus Nitrosopumilus sp., assembly GCA_029861345.1. Lineage (GTDB taxonomy): Archaea > Thermoproteota > Nitrososphaeria > Nitrososphaerales > Nitrosopumilaceae > Nitrosopumilus. The sequence continues at coordinate 16,510 of JAOTZM010000011.1, read as the reverse complement.
CACCTTTACCTAGCTTTCCCAACATGCCACCGAACATGTCTCCGCCTTGTTTACCAGAATTCTGTTGGAGCGCTCCCATTATCTCTGTAATTGTCTGTTTTGATTTTGCTTTGTCATTTACTCCACATTGACTGTCAAGTGCATTTATCATGTCATCTTCAGTCATGTCTTGTTGGTTTGTCATAAAGTCTTTTTTCTCAGAATCTGAGAACATTCCTGTTATCTCTGTTGGTAATGCAGATAACAATCCAGAGGCTTGGTTTGGTTGTGATTTTTGTAGGACAAACTTTGAGACCAATGGTATTGCCATTTGTGCCATTTGAGGACTAATTCCTACCTTTTGGGCTACCATGTTAATCATCATGTCTAACATAAGGTCACAACATCATAGTAGATTATAAGAATTTATTTTCTAAGTTAGGATAACAGTACCAATTATCTTAGTTGATTATTATCTTTAGAATAATCATCAAAACAAGGATGATGAAGATAAGATTCAAGTTTTCCTATCGTTAGAGTAGCAGATTAACCCATCATCTTGACTGACGAAGAAAAGGTGATTGGTCGGTAGCGGGAATCACTATCGTTCATCCTTACAGTTATACTATAGGCAATCATTCCATTTAAGATTTTGACAGAATAATTATCATAATTAAGATGGATTTAATGTAAGTAAAAAATAGATAAAATAATTGCAAAACCTCATACTTGGAATAATAATAATCATTTTAGGAATAATTGTTGTATATGTTGGACATTATTTTAGCCAGAAAATCAGAGTATTTCATGTGATTATTTACTTTATGGCTTTCTTTGTTCTATTAACTGGAGTATTGATGTTATTTGCACATGACAAACCTCCAATATTTTTTAACTAATTAATAAATAAAAACAGAAAAAATAGTTAGAACATCAACTGTTCTTTTTTGCATTTGATACTGCTCTTGCTACTATGATAGTTAGGATAACTGCTGCTATAGTAACTACAATTGCATAGATTAGCAATGGAGTGATACTTTCAGCTTCTCCAAAGATTTCTTTGAATATTGCCTTTATTGCCTCATTCCAAGCCAATGCTGCCACTAGACCAAAGGCTGCAGTAACTAGAGCTGCAATCTTGTCTAGAACAATTACCTTCATTGGCTCTTCTTTTTCTTCCTCGTCTGCCATGTTTCAAAGATATGAATTTTTGACAATTAATAAAACTTTTTTATCAAAAAATAAGAAAAATGATTTTATGATTAATTAATTATTAATCGATTTTGTCTTTTGCTTTATCAACTACATTTCCAGCAGAGTCTTTTGCCTTGTCAGTCACATTTTCGGCTGTATCAGTTGCCTTTTCGACTACTTCCTCTACTTTGTCTTTGACCATATCTTTTGCTTTGTCTTTTATGCTGTCAAAATCCATGAATAAATACAGATTATGATCTATATAATGTGGATCATATTTTAGGCTCAAATTTGATTAAAAAATAAGAAAAATAGAAGATTTTTACTATCTTCTACGTCTGGATGTACCGGCTGTTTTTCTTTTTGTAGTGTGTGCAGACGCTGTTCTTCGTTTTGCTGCAGTTTTCTTTCTCTTTGCAGTAGTCTTTGATCTAGAACTAACATTTTTTCTTTTGGCAGTTGTTACTCTTCTTTTGGTTGCCGGTTTTCTCTTTGTTGCAGTTGTACTACGTTTCTTTGCAGCTATAGTTTGTCTTCTTTTGGCAGCTGCCTTTGCTTTGGCTTGTGCCTTTAGTTTTTCATTTCGTTTTCTTGTACGTGCAGCTTTTCTTGCAGCTTCACTACGTTTAGCTTTTGAAATGGCCATTATATTTTAACTAGAATGTTATGTCTTATGTGGTATTAGTCATGATTAATTGTGTTAGTAAATTATTTTCTTGACCATTTTTCTGTTGGAAAGATACGCCAAGACATGAATCACACCAACAATTCCTGCAAGTATTGCAGATGTCTGGTAATCAAAGAATAATTTTGTACCAGTCTCTTGGAAAAATTAAAGATGGAATCATTATGACAAACGATGTTTCAATTAGTAATTGTAGAGTAATTGCAGTTGATGATCTATACTTTTGATATAGATTTCTAAAAATAATATTTGATTCATGTAATACAATCAAATTTTTTATGGACAAAGTGATTTTCATGTCTAATACCATGAATACAATCCAAAAAATATACAACGAAATTATAAAAAATATTGGTAGTTCAGGCCTATCAAAAACCCAGATGTAAAAAAATAGAGGAGACAGTAACAAGGAGTAAAACATTACCAAAAACATTTCTGTTTTTTGATTAAATTGAAAATGTAAATTCTATCTTCCAGTAAGGTTACCCAATAATCAAAATATTATTCAAAAGTTAGTGCAAAATTTCGCGAAGGACAAACTAGATCTTATCTTAAGACATTACCTTTTGAAGATATATTACAAGCATAAGATTTCAATACAGTTGAAAACCTTTCATCACTCTTTTGTTGTAGATGTCCCTATTGACAAGGTATGGGATTTCTATACTGATTTACACCATTTAGAAATAATCACCCCTAAAAGATTGGATTTCAAGATAATAGAATCAAGCAGTAATAAAATAACACTGGGACAAACTGCTTATTTTTCAAGCAAATTACTGACCAGAATAACCTGGAAAACCAAGATTACAGCCTGCAAACCATACACATATGTCGATGAAATGAACAATGCATTGTTCAAACGCTGGAGGCATACTCATGTTTTTCATAAAATAAACGAAAATCAGACCAAGGTAACAGATGAGATTGAATTTGAACTACAGTATGGGGTTATTGGAAAAATGTTTGAATGGTATGTTCTAGATAAACTCAAAAAAATCTTTGCGCATAGACAACAAGCAACAATTAACGCTTTGAGTAATCTTTGAACCATTTTAGATAGTGCAAAATCTTTGCCTCTAACTATATCCCCATTCATGTACTCCTAATCAAATTTGAACTAAATATTAAGAAAACTTTATGATTAAGATACAACATTATACATGTGATAAAAATGTCCACTGATAAGAAAAATCAAAAGGCGTTCAATCTTACAAATATCAGCCCACCCCCGGCACACACAATTGTGTTAATACCCGGACATAATATTTGATTGGCTATGAGTGTAAAGCAGATTCAAAAGCCAATTTCAGATATCTACACATATGACAAACAAATTCAGGGAATTCTTTGAAAGACATCCGCTAGAATAATAGGTAATTCAATTATAGGGTAGAATTTCTAGTCCATTAAAAATACTGAAAATTTAGTAAGATGATTTGTTTGAAAACAATGTTGCAGATTCATTTGAACCTGTAGGAACGGATGGGAATTTATCTCCTATTTTAGTCTCTGCTACTGCAGCAGCTTCTTTTAGAATAGAATCAGTTTCCTGAGAAGAGAATCCTGAATCAACAAAAGAATCATGACCAAGCGATCCCGGCATCATGTCTCCAAGCATGGTGCCCATCGATTCAAGTTCTGCACTTGCTTGGGGTATTATGCTATTCATTGCAGGAACTATTGCTTTCATGGTATGCATTGCAGGTTGCATAGATACGATTGCATCACCTAGAGTGTTTACAGTAGATAGTCTAAGTTGGGTCCTTTCCACAGATGTTCTCATGTTTCCTATCATCTTGTTTGTCTTTCTGATTTGTGTAAGTTCATTTGCCAGAACCTTGCTTGTACGAATATCTTTATTTTGTTGGGCCTGAATAATTCTATTAAATAATTTAACATCTTTTTGATTTAGATGGTTTGATGTATTATCCAGTTTTGATATCGGTCTATTCAAACCTCTGATCGCATATTCTACACGTGGTTTTAGTGGAGGTTCTTTTTTGAATACGTTTGAAATCTGAGTTGAGATTCCATCAGAAGGAGCTCTTTTCCATGTTTGCTCAAAACTGGTCATAAAACAATATCTCAAAATTATAACTTAGGATACAAAGCTAAACAAAATAAACAAAATTGATCGTATTGACTTAATTTATTAGAACTCAATGTAATTTTAGAGATTTATTCATATACTGTAATTTTTGTAACATCTGATTTTTGATTCAGAACAAATCTTGTTGCAGATATTCTGGAATGTTTGAACCTGACTAGATGTTAGTGAAACAATTGATGATGTCATATTATAAAATAATCATACTCTCACTAAAAAACAGGTTTGTTATAGCGATATAGTTTTTCTCTTAGGCAATAATTTATTTTTTTGAATCATTTTTGTCTTCTTATCACAGTTGTATAGATTGGATTCAAGATTAACAGGTCATCACAATGACACCATAATTCCTTGTATTATAACGACAATATTAGTTACACCTATTCCAAAAAAAAATACATCAAATACACCTATGTTCCTAATTGGATTTTTTATACTCAGTTTTCTTTTTTGATATACACTCAAAGTATTTAATTCTCCTTTACCAAATTAAAATCATAATTATTTGTTAAGATAATTATCAGAGGCATGTTTTTCAAAAATGTAATAATAACTAATTACTAGATTTGAGTGCCCCCAAAGTCTCCATTATCACACGAATTTGTTCTTTAACAATAGCATCTAAAGTTTCTACTCTTTTGTTTAGCTCCTCAATCTGTGTTTTGAGTTGATTATTTTCATCTTGTAGTTGTTGATTGGCAGATTGTAATGCAGTGTTTTGGTTCTTTAGGGTCTCAAGTTCGTTATTTGATACAGTACTAGTCGATTCACTTGTAGATGGTAAAGGTGGAGATTGTTGTTGTTCGTTTGATTCAGTTTTTGATTGATCAGAAGATGAAGTGGTATTTTCAATTATAACATCAGAACTTTCAGTCTCAAATGTTGTCTTTGCTTGAACACGCCCATTATATGTCACTTCAACTGTAAATTCGTCGTTTTGCCATATAGGTGTCTGACGATGTGATGGTGAAATTGTAGTTTCAAATGTTTTATCAGTATGAACTGAAATGCTTCTCGCATACACAATTTTGCCATCAGATGAGACTATCCTCATTCCTAAAGGAACGATTTGATTCGAGTCATTAGTTGTTCCAGATATCACAATGGAATCATCAGAACCATATACGGACTTGTCAGTGTTTAGAGTGACCTGCAATGTTGAAGAAGACTGTTGTTGTGCATCAGTCTGTACACTATTAGCTAATACCAGGGTAGCTTCAACCGTATCTGAAGGACCGCTTTCACCTGAAGAATTGATTGCATAAACACGATATTGGTGTGTCATACCTGCTGTCAAACCAGTATGAGAGTATGTTGTGGTAGAGGGACTTCCGGTATTTGTTATCAGGATTGAATAGTCGGATTCATCGCTTGTTTTTGATTCAATCTTGTATCCAATTAATGGCGAGTCACCATTATCAATTGGGGGAGACCAGGACAGATTTATTCTACTTTGAGATATAACTATAGCTTGTAGATCAACTGGCACACTTGGTACAGTAGTTGACAATGATAATGTGTTAGAATCGTCAACGCTATCATCATCTTGTGTAGAAGCTGATTCATTTTCTTGTTGGGTATTATTATTTTCATCATCTGAATCTGATGGTAATGTATTTGCGAGGTTTGTACCTGATGGTTCACTTATTCCAATTTCATTGATTGCGAATACACGATAAATGTAAGTAGTTTCAGGCATTAACCCAGTATTGGAATATGTGGTATCAGTATTTTCAGTATCATCAACCACTAAAGAATAAGATTCAGCATTAGTTGTTCTTACCTCAATTTTATAACCTGTTATGAAATCATCATTCTCCGGTGCAGTCCATAACAAATCAATTTGTGTTGAAGATATTGGTCTAACTCTTAAATCAGTAGGACTGTCAGGTACATCATCTGGCAATACAGAAGAGGAGGAATTGTTATCGTCATTGCTTTGTAATTCATTATCATTGTTTTCGGCATTATCATTATCAGAGGATGGAGTTAAAGTCACAGTAGCTTTTTCAGAGACATCACTAGAACCCGATACATAATCTGCAGATACCACAAATGTGTATGTTTCATTAGTTTCCAAATTAGTTATCATATATTTTGTAGTTGAACCAGTAGTACTAACAATCTCATCGTATACATCTGATACTAGTTCTTGTTTTATAGTATAGCCCTGAATTGCTTGGCCATATGTTTGAGTTGGTGGATTCCAGCTTAACTCAACAGATGTGGGAGATATCGCTTTGGCCACAACATCTGTAGGTGTATCGGTATTTTCTAGACTAAGGTTTGATGTATCAATACTGCTATTGTCATTACTGCTAGAAGTTTTTACAGTAGTACTGCTAGAAGGTTCACTTTCTCCTACAGAGTTAATTGCAGAGACTCTGTATGCATAAACAGTATCAGAAATCAAATCATTATGTGAATACGTGGTATCGGTACTGCCTGTATTTGCTACAATGACAGAATAGTTTGGATCAGTGTTTGTTCTTACTTCAATTTTGTATCCAGTTATTGAATCATCATCACTGTTGTCAGACACAGACCAAGATAGATCTATTTGTGTTGATGAAATAACATTAGCTTTTAGATTTGTAGGAGAGTGTGGCACAGAGTTTGATGAAGTGAAGGAAGAGGATTCTTGTTGTTGGGTATTATGATCATCATTATTGTCAGTATCGTTAGAATCATCATCACTAGATGAAGGAGGTCCTGAGATCTCAAATTTTGCTGTTTCTTCAACATCATTATAACTAATTGTTACTTCATATTCTCCGATTGGCCATGCAGTTGAGTCATATAACTTAGAAAAAGCATTATCATCATCTATCGGTGTGTATTCATTTACAATTTTATTATTGTCATTAAGATTAGTAATTTCAATTTCGATTATATTGACGGTTTGATCATCTTGGAGATCAATAGTACCAGATATCATTACCAGTTCACCATTAGAATAAACTGATTTATCAGTATCAATCTCAGCAAATGCTGAAGTAAAAATTCCAATAGACAGACTAAACAGCAGGAGAGCACTCAGAATGGGCATTACGGATTGACGATGTTTTTGTATCAACTATGAACAAAAGTTTGATTTATGTATTATAAAATATCGATTATTTGACTGCGGCATGGTTTTATCTTATCAAAAATTGTAGGATGATTTGTATAATAGCAATAGAATCATCTAATCATAATTGAGATTTTTTAGTGTTTTAGAATTTTATGTCTTAATAGCTATAAAATATGTTTAAAAATGATTTATAATATTTTGATACATAATTGAAGTTTAGATTAAAAATATTTTTATTGCTGCTAACAGTATCAATTATTCCTATTTTGCTAGTAGAGATTATCAGCTATTATGATAATGAGAGAATAATAACAGAACACACACTAAAAAATTTAAAATTTTTTATTGAAAAAGAAAAAGAAAACATAAGCATTGTAATTAATTCTCATTTTACGGAATTAAATTTAATATCCAATAGAATCGCGTTATTACAATCAATAGAGAATTATAATAATTTTCGGACAACTCAAAATCAAGAAAAATTGAATGAAATTCTAAATACACTAAAAAATATTCTTGATAATGCAAATAAAATATCCATTACAGATTTAAATGGTAAAATATTAGCATCGACAAAAAGTGCAGAAATTAATCAAAATCAACCCTATGAAAGGTTTGATGAAAGAAAAAAGTCTGAACAGATAACAGTTGATTTCACTTTAACAAATGAAGGCCATCCAGTCATATTGTTCTCTAAAATATTAATGATAGGCACCAACCAGATTGGAATTATTTTTGCAGAATTCGAACTTCCAGAAATATTTGGAGATATTAATGCAAACACTTTAGGCAAAACAGGAGAATTTTCAATTGCAAAAAGAATTACTGAAAATGAGGCTTTACTAATTTATCCTTTGATAATAGAAGAAGGTGTGATTCTAAAAAGAACAATATCAATGGAAAGAGACAGCATCCCAATAATACAAGCTATGATGAAAAATGAAGATCAATTTTTGAATCTTGCTAATTTACAGAATGAACCAATTCTGGCAGTTACAGGATATATTGAAGAAGTAGAGTGGGGCATTGCTGCAAATATTAACAAATCCGAAATTTTTACATCATTACAGTTTAGTTTACTTGTTCTAGTTTTTGTATTTATTATAATAAGCATATCTGTTGTATTGTTAGCTGTATTTTTTTCAAAGACTATTGCAAAGCCCATTAATGAGATTGTTAATGCGTCCAATCAGATAGCACAAGGCAATCTCAATGTTAGATTGGATATTAAGACAAAAGATGAGTTAAACGCACTGTCAGATTCATTTAATGAAATGATAGAATCGTTGAAAAAAAAGATAAAGATTGAGGAAGAATTAGAGGATTCCAAGAATCAATTAAGAGATGAAAGAATTAACACAATAGGTATGTTGTCTGCCCAGATTGCACATGATATTAAAAATCCATTACATACGATTAAAAATTCAATAGAGATTATTAAAAATAAGCATCTCAGTAACGAGATTATCATTAGAGAGATTAATAGAATTGACAGAGGGGCAACAAGAATAGCACATCAAGTAGAAGATGTACTTAATTATATCAATACAACATATGCCAATTTTACTCAAGTATCATTATTGAAGATTCTTCAATCTACAATGGAAACACTGAAAATACCTGAACAGATTGAAGTCACATCACCTAAAAATGATTTAGTCGTTGAGTGTGATGCAGAAAAAATTGAATCTGTTTTCAACAACATTTTGTTAAATGCGATCCATGCAATTGGAAACAATAAAGGCCAAATAAAAATAAGAATTTCCCAAAAAGAAAATGAGGCAATTATTGAGTTTGAAAACACCGGACCCAATATTCAAGAAGATGTATTACCCAGAATATTTGAACCTCTATTTTCTACCAAAGAAAAGGGTACTGGACTAGGCTTAGTAAGTTGTAAAAGCATCATAGAACGGCATGAAGGAATAATAACAGCTAGTTCCAGTCCGGTTATTTTTAAAATCTCAATTCCAATCAAGCATTAAATATTAATGAAATAAAATAGTAATAGATAAACGACTGATTAAAAAAATAGTATATTGGTGGAAAATAAAATTATTTTAATTGCAGATGATGATTTAGATGTTTTGGAATCTACGCAGTATATGTTATTGGATGAAGGATATGAAGTAATAACTGCACATAATGGAGAAGAAGCAGTAGACATGTATAAAAAACACAATCCAAATATAGTGCTTTTAGATCTTCGGATGCCAGTGTTAGATGGATATGACGCATTTTTTAATATCAAAAAATACGATCCTAACGCAAAGGTGATATTCATTACCGCTTTTTCTATTGACAGTCAAAAAACAGAAAAAGCAAAAGACAAAGGTTTACTTGATTTGATGTACAAACCAATCGAATTCAGAGAAATTGTAAAAATAATTCAAAAATACTCTTAATTAATTGAGTAAATCCATCATTAAGATATTGTCCAAACTTTTTTGATAGTATAGTTTTGATTCATTAAAAAATTCAAGATACCATTTTTGAATCTCTTTATCACCAGCAAAAATCTTTTGAAGTTTTTTGGTGTTAGTAGTTTTCTTTTTTGTAGTTGTTTTATTATAAAGTAAATTTGTGTAGAACCATAATGAAATTTGATTTGCTAGATCCTCTTCTTCAATATATTCAAAATTTTTTTTATATTTGATTATCAAATAGGACATTAACTCATACATTGAAGGGTTTATCCTCAACGCAACCTCCAAGTTATTCAATAACAAGCCTTTGGACAAAATCCGAAGTTTATAAACATCTTCTCCTATAACCGATTTTAAATATTCCCATTTACCGAAGACTTTGGGTAAAATATTAGCATATTTTGAGGCCATTGTATCTATCTGATTTTTTGTCAAGTTCAAAACATCCAGGCAGTATAACATTCCATGTAGAGTTAGTCTGTACTTGTCACCAGGGAATCTTTTGTAGCTTTTTCCATCTTTTATTATCAATCCAATCTGCAAAATACCAGTTGAAGGTTTTCCTCGATCAATTCGTCCAATTAAAAGTCGCCTATACTCTTTTTCTTTAGTTTTTGTCCGTGATAGATCTCCTGCAAGTTTGATTTTGGCCATCTCCCAAGTAGTCAAAGAACCATTTAATGCTAAAATTTCTAAAATTTGTTGTACATTTTTTTTATGTTTAGACAGTGAGATAGTTTGGAAGTTGGTAGAACCATAAAGCCTATGAGCAGTAGGCCTGGTATACATCTTGTATGATTCTAAATTTCCGATGTGTATCTCGTGAAGTAATTCATTAGAAATCATATCACAATAAGGATATGTTTATAATTTAATTAAGATAGTGTTATCAAATCATAAAACATTTTATGAAAAACCACACCGCAGAAAGAAAGTCATGTTCAAATAATTCTTCAGACATACTTAATTAATCTAATCAAATAGTTGGGATAGGATATAGCATAAAATTTACAAGTCATCGTCCTATTTTGCTGCCTATCTCGATTTACAATATTAAGTGAATTTTTTTATTTTAGCATTTTAACATATTATGCTGTTTGGAAAGATTAATCTAAAAGACACAACCTGGTTTACGCCTTCTTAGATGCAAACCAATTCTTTCATATCATAAAATGATCAAATTAAATTTAAAGACAAATATTCAATTAGTTCGGATATATTCATCATCACACAGTTGTTTTTATTCTTACATTCTTTCCAGTCATTACAAACTTTATTTTGGCATGATTTGTTCATAGAGTCTCAAATACGCGAATCTCGCTTTAAATGAATTAAAACCACTCTGGCTTTTTAACAATTACATAGAAAATTTTAAACTTCCATGTGGGTCCTTTTTTTATACTTGATTATTATACATGATATGATCTAGCATGACAAAACAGGTCCACCCTAAACTTGATATTTCTAGTTTAGAAGAAGTTATAAAAGAATTGATGAAAGAAAAATCAATTGATTAAAAAGAATTAGATAAACGTGATCAAATTATAGTGGAAGATTTAGGTTCTATAAGATACTACTTTAAGGTAGTTAAATTTTAGGAATAATATTCCTTAAATCCCTTATCAGTTGGATAAAGTTCAATTTTAGATCCAAATAATCCCTGTTTTTGATGTACTTTTAGCATACCATTTTTTTCTAAATCTTCCAATATTGTCTCAAGATCCTTATTGTTGAGTCCTGTATTTTTTTGAATATTTTTAAATGTTTTTGATCCTTTGTTTAGTTCTCCCAAAACAAGCATGTTTTTTGTTTGAGGTTTGGAAAATTCTCTTTGAGGTTTTTCAGAATATTCATCAAAACTTGGTTGAAATTGTCTTTCTTGGATAGTTTGAGTTGTATTATTTTTCATTTTTCTTTTAGCCAATAAACGCGGAATTATCCTTGCTAAGGGAATCATCAAAAAAATAAGCAAATAAATCCACGAAAAATCTGGGTCCATTTATTTTTACAACAAATCCACATGATAAATTTGTTAAGGGATGTAAATTATAATGCCTAGATATGTTTTGTATTATCATGGTATAATAATAGGGAATGAGTATCAATTGTATTGTCAAGATACCAAACTCCCAAAGTTAGTGTGAATATGAACGCAGCAAAAGGAGTTGCAATTGGCATTATTGTTCTTATTCTAATCGGAGTAATAGCAACTGCTTCAGTCAAGATAGTAGATTCTGGGCATAGAGGAGTACTTTTACATTGGAATGCAGTTGATATCACAAAACCACCACTTGATGAAGGTATACATTTTGTTGTTCCTTTCCAAGATGAAGTAGTCAACATCGAGGTTCGTACACTCAAATATGCCAGTGAAGCTAGAAGTGCATCAAAAGACCTGCAAACAGTAGAGACAACTGTTACTGTCAACTATCATCCAAATAAAGAACAAGTACATACACTATACAAGAATTTAGGTCTTGATTATGAAAATAGAGTGATTCAACCAGCTATAGAAGAGACAGTCAAACAAGTAACTGCAAATTATAATGCTGAAGAATTAATCACAAAAAGACCTCTTGTTAAACAAGATATAGAATTTTCAATAAGAGAGAGATTAAATCAATTTAACGTTGTAACAGAAGTAATTTCAATTACAGATTTTGAGTTTTCTTCATTGTTTGCTTCAGCAATTGAATCCAAAGTGGAGGCTGAACAAAAGGCCCTAAAGGCAGAAAATGACTTGAGAAGAATAGAAGTAGAAGCCAGACAAAGAGAAGCAAACGCCATTGGTCTAGCAAATGCAAACATTGCCGAAGCCAAAGGTGAAGCTGAAGCAATTGCCATAATCAACAAGGCGTTATCTGAAAATCCAAATTATTTGGAATGGTTGAAAACACAAGCATGGGATGGTAAATTACCACTTGTAGTAGGTGAAGGTGGAACACCCTTTATTCAAATACCAGTAACACCTTGAATCTAAAAAATACTAGTCTTTTTCTTTGTTTTTGATGTCATTTCTAATTGCATCATACATTGCAAGAAATTGCTCAGGTTCATTTTGTCTGTAACTTTTTTCAAGGTTTTTAATTTCTTTATGAGATATTCGCTCTCCTTTGTTATGGTAATATTCTTTAATAATTTGAGAGGGAGTTTTTCTGATGCTATATTTTAGAAGTGTTTGATTAACAGATCTTTTGCATAATAAATCATAAATAAAAAATCGATAGACCAGATATCCTGATAATCCAAGAATTACTACAATAAGGATAGGAATTATGAATACAGATGCCATAGTATGTATGCGTTATTTCGGTATTTCATTGTTGTCCTCTTTTGCTAAATTTTATTCAGGTATGGACTAGATCCATAATCAGTATGGGGGAGATACCGATGTAAATAACTCTTGGATATTCTGTAGGAGACTAGGGTTTTTAGTGAAAATGAATCCCAGGATTCTATTTGATTATCTTGACGTCATTCCAAAATGCTACGCGGTTTTTGATCTTTTTGGCTAAAAATGATGGAGTTGCGTTACTACTAGGTCATGAATTTAGAGGATTTATTGCCTGGTTAATCTGGAAACAATACTATCTATCAACCCTTCCAACAAATGAGAAAAAGATTTGAGTAGGCCTTGATTGGTTTGTTGATCTGTTCTTTCCAAGGTACATAACAAGACTATCAAGTGTATTTGATTAAAAAAACATCAATTGCTAACTAGTTTTATATTTCAAAGTCATTAATTATTTTTAATGCCATTGGATTCTTTGTGTAAAAATAAAATTTTCAAAGATTTACCAAATTACGAATCTATTAAAGTAGATAAGCACATGAATGATCTGTTTTCATCTGTTTTTACAGGAATGGGAGGAAGATACACTAGACTGCGAATAATTTGTGCAATTACTGAAGATCCTATGAATACATTAGAACTTTCAAAAAAACTAAATCTAGATTACAAGACAATACAACACAGCATCAATGTTTTAGAAAAAAATAATTTGGTAGTACGGGAAGGTACAGGATACGGAGATATATTTTTCCCTTCAGACCTTATATCTTCTCACTTACCTACGTTATATTCTGTAATTAGAAAAGTTGAATCAAAACTAGATAAACCTGAAAAAAAATACATTGATTGATCTTTTTCATATTGAACAGTTTATAATTGAATTTATGATATGAGGATTTGATCACTATTGATATGTATATTTCAACAGGTACTGGAGTAGAACATGACTAATTTGGAGCTCGAAATCAAAAATTTACATGAAATTTGTATGACTATTGGAGAAATTAAACAACAACTTGTAGAAGAATTGCCTCATTATGGTCATCATGGATTATTCTTACAAAATGATGAAATAACAACCGGACTTCTTAATAATAAAGATGAGGTAAAAATTAATCTTCTATCTGGGCAATTACTGTATTTTGAAAATGAGCGAGGATCTTTTATTGATTTGAAGAATGACGATGTTTTAGAAAAATTAAAATTTATTACATCTAGCAAAAAAATAAAGATATCTACAGATTTTCTAAACAATACAACTGAACAAGAATTAATGAGATATCATGATTTTGCAAAAAAAGCATTACAAATGCTAGAATTATTTCGAATGAATCTACGTGATAATTTTACTCTAATCCATTTATGGCCTCATCATTTCGATTTTTCTTTAGAATGGTTTACAGGAAATCAAGATGAACAAATTGGAACTGGGATCTCTCCTGGGGATAAACAGTACTCTAATCCATATTTGTACATGAATTCTTGGCCCTTTGAAGAAAAATTAACTGAAAAATCCCTCCCCATTGGAACTTGGAATACTAATGGATGGAAAGGTATCAAAGTAGAATGGGATGAATTAGTACAATTTACTCCAAAAGAGGCGGCAAAAAAAATCACAGAGTTATTTTCAATTGTAAAAAATTCATTTTGATACTCTAGTTTGAATCTGGGAATTGTATTAAATATCAATAATCCATGAAATTTACAGATGAGTAGTAAAGATAAAATCAACAAAATCTCTGGAATCATATCTCTTAGCATGTTAGTATTAATATTATCAGGGTTGATTTTTGGAAACAATTCGTTGTTTGGATTTCCAAACGCTATGGTGCTTTACATCCTTATGCCTACAGCATTAATCTGGTTTGGTACACGAAAGAATGGCTGTGGTAGTTGTAATCAAGCATATTTAGTTTCAGAATCAAAAAAAGATAAAAGCATTAAAAGCAAAATTTAATCAAAGATATTCAATTTTCTGGTTGCGAATTATCATGTAGTTTCTTTAATGAGAAAGGAGAAATGATTCTATGGTAAAAAGGTCAAATGATAAAATTTGGATTATTGCAGCTTTGTTAGGAGGAGTTGTTGTATTAGCAGTGACAATAGGATTTGTAGGACAAGGAAATGTCAGGCATGTAACAATCTTCTGGACAGAAAAAGTTGAACAAACAGTAATTTTTGAAGAGATTGACGGAAAAAGTCAGATTAAAGCAATTAAAGGGGTTTTAGGAGATGCAAATCCCACATTATTATCACGTACATCATTTGCATATATCCTAACTGTAATCAACAATGGCACAACCTTTCACAGACTCTATATTGATGGGTTTAATGTTCAAACAGAACTGCTAGAACCAGGACAACAAGATACAATCACAATTTATCCAGATAAAGAAGGAGAATTCACATATTATGACAAGAGACAACATCTAATCCCATTGGGTAAAATCAAAATAGTTTCAGTAGTTCCAAGTGATGAATTTCAGGGCATTTGGAAGGATTTGATTTAAGATTGTTAAAAAATAAAAGAATCAAAAAACATTTTTAGAAATAGCAGTTTATGATCATTTCTTTTTGCCAATTACCAAATCTACTTTATAGTTTAAAGTAGCTCGTGAATTGAGTTTTAAATTCCATGGCATAAAAGATGGTTTTTTTGTTTTTGAGGAAATTTTGAATCCTAATTGCTCCAAATTTGTGCGTAATTTTGTTTCATTAATGGGCTTTTTAACAGAATTTGTACCTCTATCAAAATCATATGGATCCGAAATTACAAAATATCCAGTGGAAATTTGTCTTGATACATGTTTTGATAACTCAAGAGGTTCTATCAATTCCAAAATATTTAGTGCAAGAATCAGATCAAATTGTAATTTTCCAAAAACAGGAGATAATGAATTATCTATTACATAATCAAGATTATTTTTAGAAGATTTTTTTGCATATCTCAGCGCATTAAATGATCTATCTATTCCAAACACTATATCGTGATTATTAGACATTGATGACGTCACAGTACCAATAGAGTAGCCATATTCTAAGACAAGTTTTGATTTAGGAATAGAGTTAAGATTCTTTTTTATCAAATAATAGAATTTAGAATTTTTACTATTTTGATATATTTTAGACCATTTTTCTTCTAGGATAGTTCTGTCTTCATTGGTTTTTAGTTTTTGACAAAGAATATTTTAAAAAATTTTTCATTTTTCCAGTATTAGATAATTGATATAATTTACCACCCAAGATTTTGCAGGAAGAGAGATACTCAGAAAAATCATCCCACAGAATAGGAATTTTTTCAATAATTGGGAATGTTAATTTACATTTCTGGCATTCAAAAATCCCCTTTTCAATCTCTAGGTCATACGTAAATACTTCTAATTCTAGTCTAGACCCACATCTAACACATCTTAGAAATTCAACACTGGATTCGTGCATTTTCTGATAACAAACCAGTTATTTGTAAACTAATAATTTCTTTGATACAAAAATTCAAGATAATGTTAAATGTAGTATTTCAGGATTTTATGCAAAATGGGAGAATTTGAAGAGTTTGCCGAAGCACTATTTGGTCAATTATCAGTTGAAATTAATGAAGAAAAAGAGATTGCAAAGTTAGCAGTAAAGGCCAAAGAAGATCTGGCAGACAAGGTTCAGTTCAAAGAATTAGAAGATATTTCTAGAGAAGTTTTTCCAATTTTCAAAGAAAGGGTAGAGAGATTTCTCGGGATCAAAGTCCCAAACAATCTTG
>JAOTZM010000157.1 GCA_029861345.1 Candidatus Nitrosopumilus sp. | reverse complement strand
TTAATCCAAGAAGACAATGTATCTCCAGGTTTTTTGTTCTTTTTGAACAGATCAATTATTTTCAATATGACTGGAATTACTCTTTTTGCTGGAACTCTCATGCAATTCACTCCTAATATGGTTTGTTCATCTGAGCGTCCGCCAAGAGACATCTGGTAATTTGGATACATGTCTTTGCCTACTCTTCCTCCTCCTCCATAGAATCCAATTGTAGCAATTTCATGCTGACCACAAGAGTTGGGACAGCCACTTATCTTGACAGTAGAGTCATTCAGATCCTCATCTTCATCTAGTTTTAGCTTCAAGAATTTTCTCTGAATCTCTTTTGCCAATCGGTGAGAGTTTGTCAGTGCCAAGTTACATGAGGTGGTTCCGGAACAACCTACAGGCGATGCCATGGTAAGTGATCCTGACTTTGCAAGACCCGCATCAATCAATTTAGCATATAGTTTTGGTAAATTTACTTCACTTATCCATCGGAGTACTATTCCTTGAGAAAAGCTATTTCTTGCAAAACCTTCAGCAGAAAATTCTTGACAAATATCTGCCAAGGATAAAAGTTGGTTTGAAGTAATGTCTCCTGCCTCCAAGTTTATAAAGACACAACAATATCCATTCTGTTTTTGTTTTATTGTGCTGGTTTTGCACCATCTGGAATAGCCGTCTGGATTTGGAACACCACTCTCTTCTGAAATATTAATTGATCTTTTGATTTCAGTTGCAGAGTCATCAATATCCAATTTTACAATGACTGATTGGGTTGCACGCATAACTGCTCTTTCTTTTAGTATTATATTTTGAAAGTTCTCCCAACCCATTTCATCAACCAGGTATCTCATTCTGTTTCTTGCCAAGTTTTTTCTGTTTCCAAGTCTATCAAATATCAGAATTACCGCAATTGAGGTATACAGCAAGTCTTCTTCAGGAGTGAATTCCTCTAGCTGATGGCCCACAAAAGATTTGTTTCCCAACCCTCCCCCAAGAAATATTTTAAATCCACGTTGGGTATCTCCATTAACTTTCCTTGTTTGCGGAATTAATCCCACATCAACCATTCTTGCCATTCCGTGTTTTTCACAGCACGTAAAATTAAATTTAAATTTTCTGGGAAGATTCTGACTCAATGGATTTCTTAAAAAGAATTTGGTAATGGCAAAAGCATAAGGAGTTGCATCAAATTCTTCATCAGGACAAA
The DNA here is from genome assembly GCA_029861345.1 of Candidatus Nitrosopumilus sp. GTDB lineage: Archaea > Thermoproteota > Nitrososphaeria > Nitrososphaerales > Nitrosopumilaceae > Nitrosopumilus. The sequence continues at coordinate 2,212 of JAOTZM010000157.1, read as the reverse complement.
CACCAGATAAAGGACTGCACATTACATTTCTTACAGAATTGCCACAGGCCTCCCTTGAGGTCATTCCTACCTCAGCAAGACCATACATTACCTCTGAGACATCTTCTAGTACCACCCAGTGTAACTGAATACTCTGCCTTGTGGACACATGAGCACTTCCTATTGAGAACGCCTCGCTGAGTTGGGCGAGTTTTTTGAGTTGATGAGGATAAATTTGACCTGCAGGCGCCTTTATTCGTATCATGGAGTAATCATCAGTCATTCTGGAACCATAAGCCCCGTGCTGAAGTCTGAATCTTCTAAAAATATCCTTGTCTATTTTTCCCTGACGGTATAGTTTTACGGTTTTGGCAAAATTTTCAATCTCTTCAGTCCTGGACCAATTAACAACAATTTTGGGCGCTTCATGTTTGGTAAATTTAAGATGTGATTCTTCCAATTATAATAAACAATGTTCTGAAATCGGATATAAGTAATTCTTATTTCAAATTATTTCTACTCATTATAATTGAATATGTATTTTTTTTAACAGAATCTATCTGCATCACATAATTTTTTTTCTAAACTATTCTTATGCACTTCTTAAATAGACTAAACTTTGTTGTTAAAAGCCCAGTATTCAAAATAGGTTCATTTAATTTCAGATCTTTTTCTTTGAATTTAATTTTAATTACATTACTAAATAAAATACAAAAAATTTATAAGATATAAGATATAAGCCTGACTAAATTCAGTTTATCCAAATTTTTGAAATGAACTAATTTAAAGGGGTTTGAGATTCAAAACTAAAATTTTTTAATTGATTACAATATGTTTTTTGATTTTCTGTATTTTTAAAAATACTTAATTACTTTATCAATACTTTATTGGTTAATGACTGTCAGTTTTGCTCAAATATCTAGTACAGAAGATCAGAGACCAAAGGATACAAAACCTACAATTGTTAGTCTTAATCAAAATGATGCAATTAGTGGAATTGAGCATACATCTGATGAAGGTCCAGGAGACATTCACATTACAGAATCTGGTGTTTATGTTGTTATAGCTGCACCTCAGATAGGAAGAACACATGGAACTGAACCAAGATATGTAGATATTTGGTTAAGAAAAAACGGTGATGACATTCCACACTCAAACGTACGTCTAGTAGTTAGAACTAAAGAGGACAAAGCTGTAATCGTTAATCAAACTATGTTGCCATTCAATAGAGACGATATTATCAACATAATGATGTCCGTCGAAGTAGCAGATGAGGGTTTAGGGCTTGAGACGATTAGACCCAAGGGAGAACCAGTTATTCCAAGCATAATATTCTCCATACTTAAAATAAAAGAGAGTGGAAGTTTAACTAGCGATTGAAAAAATATTTGAATTACTATCTACTCATTTGATATTTCCAGCTAATTTGTTGGTAGTTATTTGTAGAATACAGAAATTTTAAACAAAGCAAATTCAAACTTGATTGTGATAAATAAATTAAAAATGACTTAAGAGAGGATTTTGCTAAGTATGTAAAATAAATTGAATGCATACATCATTCTTTGTAATTATCCAAAATATGTCAATAGAAATGACTGGCAATGCATTTTTCATTGAATTTTAAATTCTTTACAGCATTATTTGTCTGTAAAATAAAAAATTATTGTAAAATTATCCCTGAATGATCTTAATAATTTTTGAGGGAAATTCTGCATAATTTGAATCAGGTTCAGCAAAAACATACAATATGTCATTATGTTAATGGGAAAACTCATGGCTAAACCATTCTCTCTTAATGCCATTGTGAAATTTACAGGTCCAAATTGTCTATCAAACTCTTTTCTCATTTTCACTCTTAATGCCAACTCCATAAAGATCATCTCATCATTTTTTGTACTTTCTAGTGGCTCTGTCCCTTCTTTCATGCCTCCGGCTAATTTTCCTCACTCGTTTATTACACCTGCAAATCTAATTTTTTTATCAATTTTTATTTTCTCACAAATCGTATTGTAATCTAAAATTCTATTATCCAAGGTTATCACATCATAAGGATTTGTGATTGAAAAACATATGGATAGATTTTTTTAATTTTAAAAGACCTAATGGGGTAACAAACATAAAAATTTAAAGTATTTTTTTCATGTAACTCTAAATTTATTTTCTATACATTACTATACAAGTAAAATTCCCTTGGAGAGGGCAATGAAAAAACAGAGATGTGTTCATGTCTTTT
>JAOTZM010000156.1 GCA_029861345.1 Candidatus Nitrosopumilus sp. | reverse complement strand
AAACACATACAATTATCTTAATTGATATTGCTTATTTACTAGGGAATAGTCATTATTTTTTATAATGGATAAATGGGCTGACTACTTAATTTCTGAGGTCAGTTATGATCCTGACCATCTGGTATCTGTTGCTATACGTCATCAAGATACTGACAAAGGAATTACTAAAGGAATGCCTGTAGACCGGATGACAATGACTTCTGATATCAAAAACGGATTGTTCTACGTTTCAATTTACAGGGGGAGACATTCTTGGAAAAAGGGATACTCAATTCAAACTTTCTCAATAGATGGTAATCCCTATCTTCGAATTGATGGAAATAAAGTAAAACTAGATTATCTTGGAGATTTGCCAGAAGCCTTAATTCTCAAATCTAAATTTGTTAAGAAATTAGAATCCCCACCAGAACCAATACCAGAACCATCCGAGGAAGAAGCTACTCCTGAACAATTAGCCAGATTAGAACAATTAGAAAAACAAATTCATGAATTAGAATCCCCACCAGAACCAATACCAGAACCATCCGAGGAAGAAGCTACTCCTGAACAATTAGCCAGATTAGAACAATTAGAAAAACAAATTCATGAATTAGAATCCCCACCAGAACCAATACCAGAACCATCCGAGGAAGAAGCTACTCCTGAACAATTAGCCAGATTAGAACAATTAGAAAAACAAATTCATGAATTAGAAAACGCATTAGCTACCGAATTATATACTTCATCAGATGAGTCTCCCATTGATCAATTCTCCATAGTTAAGGAATCAGGAAAAGATATTGAAGCATTCGAACCTACTGATGTTGAACATGAAATTATCCAAACATTACGAGAACAAAATAAAAAATTAGATGATATTGAGAAAAAACTTCATGATTCAACACCTAAAAAAGATATTTAGAATATTATATGCTCATGACATATTACAGTAAATAAATTAAGAAAAATTGGAAATCTAGAAGAATTTACTATGAAGAATGTGCATAATGTACTGTTAAGTGATTTTGGTCTTTTTGTTACAACAAAGTTTTCTAAATTGAAAACGTAAAAAAAATGAAATTTTTCTTAATTTACAATTTTATAAAACTACATCTGTCCTGATTGCCATGCCTGATTAAATTTTTTGATGGCCTCTTGATATGCTTTAATTGAATCATCCCCTGATGTTGTAAGAAACTTTTCCCACTGTTCATTGAATTTTTTTATTGAATCAATATTAGTTTCTTTAAAAATATTTTCAATCATCTTCGTTTGTTGTTTGATATATTCAGGAGCAATTTCTTCCCATGTGCTCTCCCAACTTGAACTGACTTTTTTCAACAACTCTGCATCTGATTCCATTGCTTTTTGACAGGCATCATGATATGTCATTAGAGTTTCGTTTGTAGCCTTTTGCCATTGAGCAAGAGATTCTTTCCAGCCATTTAATGCAGAATTGTATTCTCTCCATGCTTTCTCAAATTCTGGTTTCTTTGTGGATGATTTTTCTTGCTTTTTTGGTTTAATAGTAATTTTTTTGATTGATTTCTTTTGAGTATTACTTTTCTTTATAGCCATATGATAATTTAAAAATAGTAGATGTTAAATCTTTCAATAATTTTACAATTTAAAAAAATCTTATGAACTTCTATTAAAATTTCGATGCTTTAGTAAACTTTGGAATGTGATTTTTGTCCTTATTTTTGAATAACTTGTAATGTTCTTTGCATAGATTTCTGGCCTCTCTAAAACTAATTTTTACCGTCTCTATTGCTTGTGACTTACACTCTGAAATGCTACATTGCAATATTGTAAATAATCCATATTTTCTAATAAAACTTTGAAATTATATAATTACCTTCTACTAGATTTTTATCGTAGAATTACATAAAAAAATTATGGATGATGATGAGAAAGGCAAACGATTTTTAGAATTAATCGATGAGCAAAACAATCTTCAATGGAGCATTATCTCTAAGTTATCTTCTTTAATTGTCTCAAAATGGGGTTCAATAGAATTACAACAGCAACTTGAAACATTAGTTGAAAAACATTCTACAATCACCAAAGAGCTTAACAGTCTTGATAAGAATAACAATATTTTATAGCGCAGAGTCAACCATTAGTGCAATAAACAGCACTGCTAAATAAGGACTAGAAAATTTAAACAAAGTCCATGAAGCTTTTTCCATGGGCTTACCTATGACCCATATTGATAATCCGATCATTAATGCACCGGATGCAATTGCAGTCCATAGGTAAACTCCACCTACCATCTCTTCACCCGTTTCAGTTGTTAGGAAGAATGGTGCAAGTGAAAATAAGACCATTACAACAGTTGAACCTGCTATTGCTCTTGCAGATGTTTTTTCTGATTGTACTGCTGTTAACATTGGAACATTTACTTTGTTATAATCATCTTTGAAATGCAAGGTTAAAGCCCAAATATGCATTGGAATCCAAATAAATACCAATCCTGCCATTGCAAGACCCATTGTCCATAAATCTGACATACTTACAGCTACCCATCCAATAAGAGGAGGTGAGCCACCGCATAATCCTCCTAAAATTATGTTAGTCCTTGAATTTCGTTTTAGTGCATATGAGTAAATTAGAACATTGTTTATCAATCCAAATGCAATGAATGTAGTTGCCCACGCACCTTGTTCAAATGTAGTTGTAAAGGAAATCCCAAAGGCTAAAACCAGTGATATTCCAGCTAATACTAATCCAAAATTCCTAGCTTTTACTGCTGGATAGATTCTTTTTGATGGAAGTGGTCTGTTTTTTGTTCTTTCCATTATTGCATCAATATCTCTATCATGGTAATTTGTCAAAGTGTTAGCCGCTGCTGAACCGGCTGCAACAGAAAATAACATTAACACCCATGTTGCTGGAGAAATTTCAATATCGTAAATATTTGATGCAGTTAATGCAGCACCAAATGCAGTAAACACCAGTAAATACCAAATCTTTGGCTTTGTTAATTCATAGTATACAGCAACACGGGATTCTGCCTTTTGTTTCTGCATTACTAATCACTATCCTTTGATGGCATATATGGCATTGCTTTATTTCGTGATTTCATCTCAATAAATGATTCTGAGGACTGAATTCCTTCAATTCTGCCAATTCTTTCAGAGACCATTTTATGCATTTGATCTAATGATTTTGAATACATAGTTACAAGTATATCAAATCTACCCGTAACTTCTGCAACTTCTCGAACTCCATCAATCTTAAATAATTCCTCAATTATGTGATCACGTTTTTTTGTATCCATATTAATTCCAGTTAATGCCTTTACATTGTAACCAAGTTCAGCATCGTTAACAACAATTGTAAAACGTTCAATTAATTTTCTCTTGACTAATCTTTTGATTCTTGAATATACTACTGATGAGTTAACATTGATCTTTTTTGACAAACGTGG
>JAOTZM010000060.1 GCA_029861345.1 Candidatus Nitrosopumilus sp. | reverse complement strand
TGATGCGTGCTAAGAGTATTGGAATCTATATTGGATTTTGGTTTGGTAGAACCATTTCTTATATTATTATGATATATTTTGGTAATGCTGTTTTGACACCCTTTCTGGAAATATTTGAAGATCGTCTCACTGGAATTTTATTGATTGATGGTGTTGGAATTGGATTGATTATCCTTTTTGCATCCATAAACTGGACAGTTTTAATTACTCAGAAAAAAATAAAGTTTGTCAAACCAAAAATATGGAGATTCTAAATGAAAGTTCTTGATTCTTTAAAAGATGAAGTAAAAACAAGAATGAAAAATGATTCAGCACATGATTTTCAGCATATTATGAGAGTGTACAAAAATGCACAAAAAATCTACAAAAAAGAAAACGCAAATGAAAAACTGGTACTGAGTGCTGTGTTATTACATGATATAGTGTCATATCCAAAATCAGGTAATCCCTCAAAAATCTCTTCAATTGAAAGTGCAAAAAAATCAAAACAAATTCTAAAAAAATATGATTTTACTAAAGAAGAAATTATAATTATTTCTGATGCAATTCGCGATCATAGTTTTTCACAAAATAAAATTCCAAATACCCTTGAAGGAAAAATACTTCAGGATGCAGATAGATTAGATGCATTAGGAGCAATAGGAATTGCAAGAGTTTTTGCAACGGGAGGTTCACTTCAGAGACCATTTTACAACATGAATGATCCTTTTTGTAAAAGAAGGACTCCAGATGATAAAACCTGGACAATAGATCATTTCTTTCAAAAGTTACTCAAACTAGAATCATCAATGAATACAAAATCTGGAAAAGAAGAAGCAAAGAAGAGAACTAAAATTTTAAGGATCTTTTTAAATCAACTAAAAAAGGAACTTTAACCATACAAAATGGGTCTTAAAATATTAGATATTGCCCAATTTACTATGTGAAAAACAGATCATTTACTCTATTTGAAGCTGCAATAAAATCCTCCCAAACAAAAAATATCTACGCCTATTCATTGCATGAATTTATGAAATTCGCCAAAATTTCAGAATATGATGATATTGTAAAATTATCTGCTAACAAAACTCAAAAATTACTTGAAAACTGGGTAATTGACTTAGCAAAAAGAGATCTAAAGGCAAACACAATACGGGCAAAACTGGTACCTAAATTGTGCAAATTTCATTAGAAAAAGTTAGATGATAACTCGAGATGAATTGTTTTAATGACTAACTTTGATAAGTGGATTCCATTACATAACAAACTACGAATTATAGGGTTTGTGTTATCTCCCATAATATTTACAATAATCCTCTCTTATCCTATAGATGGATTAGCATTTGAGGCCAAGCTTGTTTTAGGATTAGGTGCTTGGATGGCAATATGGTGGGCTACTGAAGCAATTCCATTTTATGTTACTGCATCAATTCCATTTTTTGTATTTCCACTGCTTAATGTGGCAGACATTGACAAAGTAATTTCTGCGTATGGTGACAAGTTGGTATTTTTATTGATGGGTGGATTTCTAGTTGCAAAGACAATAGAAAAAGTAAATCTTCACAAACGATTTGCATTAAACACTCTGAAAATAGTAGGAACAAAACCAAAAAATATCATTTTGGGATTTATTATTGTCACCGGCTCCCTTAGTGCCTGGATAACAAATACTGCTACCGCTCTGTTAATACTGCCAATTGCAATAGCAGTTATCTCACAAGTCGATGTTGCACAGAAAAAACGATTTGCAACTTGTTTGATACTCTCAGTTGCATATGCTGCCAGTCTAGGAGGAATGTCCACTTTGATTGGTACGGCACCTAATGCTCTTTTTGCTTCGCTCAGTGAATCACTGGCTGATGTTGAAGTAATCTTCTTTGATTGGATGTTAGTTGGAGTTCCACTAAGTGTTGTTTCTCTTTTTGTGTTGTGGGTATACATGACTACATCAGCTCGATTGGATAACAGCAATCCAATACTGAAAAGTAAAAACATCATTACAGAAGAATTAAGAAACCTTGGAAACTGGAGTAGAAATGAAAAAATTGTTCTGATAATATTTGCTGCAACTGCAATTGCATGGGTAACTCGAGGATTATTTTGGAAAGACTTGGCTCCATTTGTCGGAGATCATGTGATAGTTCTAGTTGCCGTGGCTGCATTATTGATACTCCCATCTGGACAAAAGAGAGAGCGTTTGTTGGATTTGAGAACAGCAAGCAAGATTCCATGGGGTGTCTTAATCCTAATTGGAGGTGGTTTGGCACTTGCTAGTGGTTTTACTGCAACAGGATTAGATACTTGGATAGCAGACAAGATGTTGTTTATTGGTGATCTTGACTTTTTCTTGATTGTTCTGGTTGTTGTCACCATTACAATGCTAACAAGTGAACTAATGAGCAATACTGCAGTAGCTGCTTTATTACTACCAATTATGGCTGTATTAGGAAGTGCTACAGAGTTAGATCCTATTTTATTCATGGCACCAGTTGCATTTGCTACAAGTTATGGATTTATGATGCCAGTTGGAACTCCTCCAAATGCAATTGCGATTGGTAGTGGACATGTATCAATCAAACAGATGGTTCGATATGGACTTCCATTTGATCTTATTTGTATTCCAATTGTCACAGTAATGATGATATTTTTGTTGCCTTTGGTTTGGGGAAGGTAACAGATTTCTCAGAACAATCATGATAAATAAGAAATCTCATGTGTGCTTGCGTCTATTTTAGGCTAAATTCCTTTTATGGAAGATGTGGATGATTCCTTTAAGTGAAATAAAATTACATTAAAAAATTACATTTTCAAAAATTTGTGGCTCCAAGTGATAGTCTCTTTACTCATTGGACTAGTAGTGGGTTTGATTTTAGGAGACAATGTTGGTGTTGGCCTAGATGATGATACTTTAGACTCTCTATCATCGTATCTTAAAATTCCCGCCAACATATTTTTGAGTATAATTTTGATGATTATTGTTCCATTAATTTTTGCATCAATTGTAGTAGCTATTGCTAATTTAGGAGCAAAAGATAAACTAAAAACTCTAGGATTTGGTATTGGCATTTATTTTGTAATTACAACAACTATTGCTATACTTGTAGCAATATCTCTGGCATCAATAATAGCTCCAGGAAGTATTTTAGACCTTACTGCCCTCCAAGAAACACATGATCTTTCTGAAGATGATTTGAAAGTCACAGAAGGCTTTTCGTTAGATGATATTCCAAATGTAGTATCTAACATAATTCCAAGAAATCCAATTTCTTCATATCTTGAAGGGCAGATGTTTAGCATCTTGGTAATGGCACTCATTGTAGGGCTATCAATGGCAGTTCTTCCAAAAGAATCAGTCAAACCATTGCTTGATGTACTAGAATCAATTCAAAAAATAACATTACACATTCTATTGATTTCCATGAAGATTGTACCGTTTGCAGTTTTTGGGTTGATTGTTGGAATGGTTGCCAAAGTTGGTATAGGAACAATGGTTGGATTGGGAGCATACATGGGAACAGTTGTTCTGGGTCTTGGAGTCATGCTGCTGGTATACACATTGTTCTTAAAGTTTGTAGCAAAAAGATCAGTGTCTTCTACATTTTCAAAATTCCGTAACCCACAAACTTTGGCTTTTTCAACAGCAAGTTCAATGGCTACAATGCCAGTGACATTAAAGACTGCAGAAGATGATCTAAAGATAGATACTAGAGTCTCAAAATTTGTAATTCCGCTTGGAACAACTGTGAATATGGACGGTACTGCCTTGTATCAGGTAATAGCTGTCTTCTTTTTGGCACAGCTTTTTGCAATTGAGCTGAGTATGATATCTATTTTAGTAATAATCATAACCTCACTTTTGGCATCTATTGGAACCCCTGCTGTTCCAGGAGCTGGCGTAATTGTCTTATCTACCATACTCATTACAGTTGGCATTCCTCCAGTTGGAATCTTGTTGTTAATTTCTGTAGATAGAATTTTAGACATGATTAGAACCATGGTCAATGTTACAGGAGATCTTACAGCTAGTTGCGTGTTTGATAAAATAACACGAGATTAGGACCCAAATTATTAACCAAACAAGTGGTAGAATCCCCGTGGAGTTGAACCTAAAACTTTGGATCTTTGGGATCTCAGAATGAGAATTTGATTTAGGGTTAAATTTTAGATATAGAATAAAGTTTCATTGTTATTTTGAAGTATTTTTACACACAAAACATATCTCAAAACAAGGAAATTTAACCATAATCCACATACCTGTCATATCTCTTTTCAATCTCTTCGTTTTCTCCTGATTGTATCTTTTCATACTCTGCATTCTTTCTAAAATCAATATACTTGCAAATTTCAGCAAATCCTTCTTCTTTTGGATAAGAGTCAAAGATTGGCTCAATTTTCTTTAGAAATTCTAATGTTTTCTCTCGATATTCCTCCCTTGTGGGTTTTTTGATTCCTTTCATTCTGAACCAGATTACTGCCCAACTCGCTCCTACTACATGTGGCAATAAATCAAATGCTCTTTCGATCTCAAAACGTTCGTCGTTTCTCATGATTCCTGAAGAAATCTAGATGCTGATTTTGCAAAATATGTTACTATCATGTCCGCTCCTGCTCTTTTGATAGAGTATAGGATCTCTTCTGTGATATCTTTTTCATTTACGTACCCTAATTGAGAAGCCCCCTTTACTAGAGCATATTCTCCAGAGACACTATATGCTGCTACAGGAATATTAAATCTTCTTCTAGTCTCTGCTATTAAATCCAAGTAAGATAGTGCAGGTTTTATCATTACAATATCTACTCCTTCATTAATGTCTGTTTCAACTTCCATCATTGCTTCTCTAGCGTTTGTGTATGGAACTTGGTATGTCTTTCTGTCTCCAAACTTTGGTGCACATTCTGCGGCATCTCTAAATGGTGCATAAAAGTTAGAACGATGTTTAGCTGAATGTGACATTATTGAAACATCTGTGAATCCTTTATCATCAAGTGCATTTCTTATTGCAGCAACTTGACCATCCATCATTGCAGATGGCGATACTGTATCAACTCCTGTTTTTGCTTGACTAACAGCAATCTTTGCAAGTGTATCAAGACTAGTATCGTTATCAATCTTATTTCCATGAATAATTCCACAGTGTCCGGTAGATGTAAACTGGCATAGGCACACATCTGCCATTATTACCATTTTGTCTCCAAAATTTTGTTTGATCTGAGAAATTGCTTTTTGAACGATCCCATTATCATCAAATGCAGAAGAACCTACTTCATCTTTTTGAGTTGGAATGCCGAAAAGCATGATTGCAGGAATTCCCAAATCACTAATTGTCCCTACCTCATCGGTTACATCATCAAGTGGGAGTCTTTCAATCTCTGACATTGATTCTACCTTGACTCTAGTCTTAAGATCCTCCTGAACAAATACGGGACAAATGAAATCTTTTGGAGAAAGTGTGGTCTGCTGAACTAATTCTCTCATTTTCTCAGATACTCTCAATCTACGCAGACGTCTGGCAGGAAATGACATGTTAGAAATTCTCTTTTGGTAAAATATAATTCTAGTCTGCCTGGTTCTGTTTTTTATAGTCAAAAAGTTTGCTTGCTAATTCCACTAAATCTGGCTTGCCTTGTTCTGATGCTTTCCTGATGTTGTTCATTGGGGTTGAAACAATACTTTCTACAACTGCCCTTGTTAATTCATCTATAATCTTTATCTTCTTCTCATCTTTTTCATCAAGCATTTGTAGTGCTTTTTGTAACTCTTTTTCTCTTAGATTCTCTATGTTTTTGAATACGTCCTTTACTAGTGGTTCTGCATCTAATCGTTTCATTGAGGCCTCTAATAGGGATACTTCCTCATTAATTATATTTTGAACGGTTTTTACCTTGTTTAATCGTGCGTTCATATTTTTTTCCACCATTTCTGCAATTTGGTCAAGATTCATCAATTTAACTCCGCCAATTGTTGCCACTTTTTCATCTACTGTTCTTGGATTTGATAAATCTAAAATCATCATTCCTTTATTCTTGCCTTTCATCGCCTCAGTTATTCTTTCATGAGTTACAAGAAAATATGGTGCTGTAGTTGCCACAAACAATACATCATAATTATCAAATGCTGAAAGAACTTCTTCAAATTTAATTGGCTTTCCTCCCATTGTTTCGCAAAATGCCTGTGACCTTTCAATAGTTCTACTTGTAACATCAAAAGCATAACCTCTTCTTTGTAATGATTTTGCAACAAGAGTGGACACTTCTCCAGTCCCAATCAGTAAAATTTTCTTTATCTTTAACTCGTCAATGTTTTCTTCGGCAAGCTTTACTGCCATAGAACCAACTGAAATACCGCCGCGACCAATGCCGCTGGCGTTTCTAATTCTAGTTCCAATTCTAATTGCCTTATCAAATAAAGTGTTAAGATGTTGACCCGATGCCTTTGTATTTCTAGCCGAAGTTATAGAATTTTTTATCTGACCTAGAATCTGCTCTTCTCCTAATACCATTGAATCTAATCCTGATGTTAGTTTTAACAGATGATGAAGTGCCTCTTGGTTTTCAACAAATTCCACGTTTTCATTAAAGATCTCTTCTTCAAGACCAGTAAGGGATGCCCATGTCTTCATAATTTTGTTTAAATTATTGGTTTTTGATTTACCAAACAATTCAATTCTGTTGCATGTTTGAATAATTACACATTCATCAAGTCCTGAATGTTTTTTAAATTGTTCATAGGCATTATCTATGTCTCTTATCGTAAACTGCTCAAGAATATGGATTGGTGAATTACGAAAAGTTACACGTGCGTTGATGATATTTTGATTCATTTCCAATTCCTCAATATTGTAATGGCTCGCTTTTCAGCTTTTTTCACCTGACCGTCTTTTATTAACTGATCAATCCCATTATCAGTCATGATACTGCGTAGATATTTTCTTCTCTGATCTTGAGTGGGAATGATTTCTTTTGCTAGTTTTCTTGCGATCTTTTGAATCTTGATATTAGCAATGTCTTCTTTTGTGATAATTTTCTTGAATATGGCTTCTGATTTTGTTTTAATTTTCTTTGACATAGCTGGGCTGCGACCACCCGTAAAAATTGCAATTTGAATCATATTCTCAAAATTAATAATAGCAGGATTTGAAAAGTCACTTTCTTCGGGATTGTCAGAACTATATGCGATAATGTTATTTCTCTTTGCAGCGTTAATGATTTTTTGATTTAACTTTTTGTCATCAGTGGTGGTAATGATCAAATTTGGTTTGAATTGTAAAAGGAATTTTATATCTTGAATCTTTTGTTTTTTTAATCTGATTTTTTTTGTTTTTGCTAATTTGTTAATTTGAGAATTTACAGAATCACTGATTACCAAGATCTCACATTCTTGTGTTAAAAGAGAGTTAATTCTTTTTTGTGCCTCTTTTCCTCCACCAACTACAATCACTTTTTTATCTTGAAGGCTTAAATCGACTATCATCGATCAAAAAGGCTTCAGTTTCTATTTATGTATTAAAAATTAACGCGTAACATACTAGCTACATTTTTAATTGAATAGACAAGTTACTGACTTGATGACTTCCATGGATGAATCAGATAAAGAACTCTTAAACGAAATTCAATGGACATTTCCACTTGTAACCCGACCATTTGATGCTATTGCTAAAAAATTTGACACTACCCCCGAAATCGTAAAAGAACGTCTAAATCAACTTAAAGAGATTGGAGTTCTAAGACAACTAAGTGCAATTTTTGATACAAGGAAGCTTGGTTACACTAGTTCCCTAGTTGCAATGGAGATTGAACATGATAAATTAGAATATGTTGCAAGTCAAATTAATCGCCATCCTGGTGTTAGCCATAATTATGAACGTGATCATCAGTTTAATCTATGGTTCACATTAGCTGTTCCTCCTGGTTCTGATTTAAAAGAAGAACTTGCCAAGTTCAACGTTCTAAAAGGAATAAAAAAAGTAAGGATGCTTCCCACTCTACAACTATTCAAGATTGGTGTAAAGCTTGACATGGTTGAAGAAAAGAAACATGAAGTTGCCCCAACAGAAGAGAAAAAGATTGTTAAAAATATAAAATTTGAACCTACCGAACAAGACAAAGACTTTATCCGCGAATTACAAAAAGACATGGAAATTATCGATGAGCCATTTGTAAAATCTGCAAATAGTCTTGGAATTACTGAAAAAGAATTATTTGAAAAAATGAAGTATTATGAAGATATTGGAGTAATGAGAAGATTTGCAGCCATCTTACGACACAGACAAGTTGGGTTTACTGCAAATGGGATGATAGTTTGGAAAGTTCCAGAAGATAGAATCTCAGAAGTTGGAGAAACATTAGGATCATTTCCTCAGATTAGTCATTGCTATCAGAGGCCTACATATGCTGACTGGCCATATAATGTCTTTTCAATGATTCACTGCAAGACTCATGATGAGGCATATGACATGGCAAAGACAATTCAAGATCAAATTCATGTTGATGAATATCGTATTCTGTTTAGCTCTCGTGAATTCAAAAAAACACGAGTCGAATATTTCGTTGAAAGCTCATTTACTTTAGAAGAAACAATCCCTGTCTCTTAGAGCTCGTTTTCATCATGTCCAACTACATGAACTGTACAAAAATATTGGTCATTCATGTTGCAATAGAACGAAGAATTATCACCACATACTTTGCATGGCGGTTTTTCATCCTGTTCTGATAGTAGTGTATGGTATATCTTACTCCTACTTGTGATGCTTGAATCTTTGTAAATTCTTGTGAGATTTGTATAATATTCAAGTTCCACTGGGTTTAATGGTTCTTCTTTTTTGATCTTTTTGATTATTACTTCCCATTTGTCGTACTCGCCAATTTTGGCAAGCTTCATTCTTTCAATCACTTTTAAAGTTTTTTGCGAATCTATTGGAAAATTCATCTACAAACTAATTTGTTTGAGGTGTTGCTTTTAATTCATATTCAGGCCAAGTATTGTATAGTTCATCAATTTCTTTCATGTCTGAGGATCTTAGATATTTTCCATCTGAAATTGATGCAAACATTTCAATCTCTTCTTCATTTACAACTGTAGGCAAAACTGATGCAATTTTATTTTTCGACAAAATAAATTTGATTGCAAATTCAGTAATGTTTAGTCCGTTACGTTCCGCAATTGGTCTGAACTGTTCTACTTTTTCTAGTGCAGACTTTCTCCATTCGGCCTTTCTATCTTTTCTATGATCATTGTTTGGGATAACTGTATCAGCTTTTACTTTACCTGTTAAAATTCCTGATGCGTCTGGCACTCTGACTAATATTCCTACGTCTTGTTTTTCAGCTTTTTCAATTAACTCATTTCCAGGAGTTTGCTCTAAAATATTGTAAACTGTTTGTATTGATGAAATGCTTTTTCTATCCATTGCCTCTAATCCTTCTTGTGTCC
>JAOTZM010000010.1 GCA_029861345.1 Candidatus Nitrosopumilus sp. | reverse complement strand
TTTTCCTAGATTTTTGATGATTTCATCTAAAATCTTTTGCCCATCTTTTTTTGATGCTTTTGTAGGGTCGCCCCAAATCCCATTTTTAGTAGCTTTAGGAAATGACTGATTAGCTAGTTTTCCAAGTCTTTTGATTTCTTGTTCTGTCATTTTATCTGTGATTAATCCTTTTTTCGCTAATTTCATTTTAACATTTTTTGAAATTGTCAACATTAGTGATGTCTCTACAAATCCTGCATGGTCAAACTCTCTTTTCATAAAATGCCAATAAGAAAATGGAAACACTTTGATCTTGTTTTTCGAGAGTTTTTGGAGTTTTACATCAATATTTTTGATTGATTTTAGATTTCCATGATGTCCATTTATTATAAAAACTGTTTTGATGTTATTTGCTAATAGTGATGAACACAAATCAATCAGAACAGTACGTAAGGTTGATTCTCTTATACTCAAATTAAAAAAAGGGGCATGCTCAAATGATACTCCATATGTGAGTGTTGGAAGGAGAAAATATCCTTTGATTTCAGACAGTCTTTTTGCCACTTCAGTTACAATTTCAGAATCTGTTGATACAGGCAAATGTGGTCCATGTTGTTCAATTGAACCAATTGGAATTACTGCCACTTGTTTTTTCTTTTTAATTGATTTTCTAAGATTGGGATCAAATTGGGATTTTATTTCTACCATTTAATTCACTTGTACTTTATGTGAACCTTTCTCCAACGAACTTCGAGTTTATTTTCTAGATGCATCTTCATTGCTTTAACCAATGTGTCTGCTTCTAGTCTTTGTCCTTTTGTCTTAATTTTCTCTAACGTATCATTTGGATCAACTTTAAAGGAATCTTGAAAGATAATTGGTCCTTGATCCAAATTCTCTGTGACATAATGAGACGTTACCCCAACAATTTTTGTACCTCTTTCATAAGCTTGTGCATATGCCAGTGCTCCTGGGAACGCCGGTAGTAATGATGGGTGAATATTGATTATTCTATTTGGATATCTCCAAACAAAATTAGGGCTAAGAATTCTCATGTATCTTGCAAGAGAAATTAGGTCAATATCATATTTTTTGCATATTTCGATAATTTTTTCTTCTGCCTTTTGTTGATCCTTTTCTTTTATTGTAACAAATGGGATCTTTGCCTTCTTTGCTAAGGGCTCTAGAGTATTCTCTGTACCAACTATTAATGAGATTTTTCCCTTGAGTGATTTTGCATTACTGAGAATTGTTTGAAGGCAAAGTGATTCTTTTGTCACAAATATTGCAATATTTTTCTGTGAATTTGTTTCATGATGTGTACTCACATCCATCTTTTCTTTTTTTGCTAAACTTTGTATTTTTACATCAAAACTCTCTACATCAACTATTTTTGAAAAAGATACTTCTAGGTACATTCCAAAAAGACCTTTGATTACATTTTGGTTTACTTTCTCAATGTTTCCACCATTTGAAAATGCAAAATTTGTAAATGCAGCTACAATTCCTTCTCTATCCTTACCAACCACTGTAATTCCTACCACTGTCTTTTTCATGACTTTGTTTGTGGATATTTTCTCATTATTAATCATTCACAGAAATCAAAATGGTGCGGGAGGTGGGATTTGAACCCACGAACTCCTAAGAGATAGGGTCCTAAGCCCTACGCCTTTGACCAGGCTGGGCGACTCCCGCAACGAAGATGCTATTAAACACAAAGTTAACTGTTACGAGATAATAGTTAAACAACCAACAAATTAGAAATTCTCATCATCTGGTTAACTTTGAAATTACTTTAACTCTACAAAAATTTGTTTTGCTTTGGATATCTCTTTATCTGAATCATATGCTATCACGTAAAGTAGTACCATAGATTTGTCTCCAATCGATGTTACTTCATTGAGGATGATATTATTTTCAGTTGTAACTTTAGAGATATTTGGAAAACAACTTACACAGCCTATCTCATATTGAGAAACTGTATTATCTTGATTCCAAGATACCTGAACATCTGCAGAACTGCCATCGAAATTCAATATTTCTGTTCTAATCTCATCTAGAGGTTCTGCGTGCGCAAACCCGATTCCCGTGCCTAAAAGTAATGGTATTAGAAACAAAAATTTATTCATCTTGATACATGCACAAAAATATAGCCTATTAAGACTTGCTACTAAATTCCTTTAATTTGTTGTACAGGATGCTCTGATATTGATTCATGTAGATTAGCAATACTTTGTTCCTTAAAGCTCAAATTACATCTATAACATTTCCAAGAGGTCTGACTCAATAATTTGTAAGATGATTCCTGATCTATAAAATTGACGTATGAATCATCAGTACGATCTAAATACTAATTTTTCAAATTTTTTCCATGTCAGTTGATTTCCCATGATAGGATCATGTCACAAATGCATGAATAATCAAATAGAGACATTCCCTACCGAAGTACTATTAAATGAGATAGAGGTTACAATAGTTCCTCTATGTGAGAAATGTAGGAGGTTCTGGTACTCATGAAAGGAATGTGTCATCAATGTTATACTTCAGGAATAGGATTGAATTTAACTGAGATTAATGGAATGGTTGAAAATCAATTGGGGTCTGTTTTTATTCCATTATGTGATAAGTGCAGAAAATAGAGAATATAAAAAACAATAAGTGGTAAATTTTGTGAATTCTTAATCCCAAATAGTGACAAAAAATCATTTAGTTGAACATTTGGTAAAGTGATACAAAATTATGTTAGTTGATCATCAGTTGGAATGGCAGCTTTATCTTTGTTTTACTTTTTTATGCAAAATTAAACTAGTTTATCCAGTTTTCAAGATCTAGATAATCTTGAATGTATCTTCTTAATACCTTTAGTTGATTTAACTTTCATGAGTTAGATTTCTCTGAATCAAGATATTGTTTCTTTGGTTATCATTCTATCAGGCCATAAGAATCCATTTAACTATTGTAACACGATAGATACCCACAAATTTATCTATTTTTACATTATGTCATGGCAAAATTTTTTGGAACAAATGGAATCCGTGGAGTATTCTCTGAAGATTTTACATTAGAATTTATTCATGATATGACTTTAGCTATTGGAACTTATTTTAGAAAAGGACCGATATTGATTGGCTTTGATGGAAGAGAATCAAGTCCAGTAGTTTGCAAGGTTGTAAGTTCTGCTCTAAATTCAATAGGTATTGATTGTAATATTGTGGGAGTTGTTCCCACACCCTGTCTTGAATTTGCAGTAAAGACCTTGGGATATTCTGGTGGAATAATGATTACTGCTTCTCACAATCCTCCTCAGTACAATGGAATCAAACCTTCTGCAATGGATGGAGTCGAGATCTCACGAGATGATGAATTAGTGATTGAAGAAATATATCTGCAAAAAAATTGGATTGTAAATCCTGAAAATTGGGGTACTACAGGAACAGAAAAGAGAGCAATTGAGACATACCTTAAAGGAATTGTATCTCAAATTGATTCTAAATTAATAGAATCAAAACATTTCAAGGTTGTTTTGGATTTAGGAAATGGTGCCCAGGCTGTATCTGCACCTGATTTTTGTAAAATGATACAATGTAATACATTTCTTGTAAATCAAAATATTGATGGCAGATTTCCCGGGCGTGGATCAGAGCCAACCCCACAAAACCTTTCAGAACTTTCAAAGACGGTAATAGAAAATAATGCTGATGTGGGAATTGCATTTGATGGCGATGGAGATCGAAGTATTTTCTGTGACAATAAAGGTGATATCTTAACTGGTGATAAGTCTGCACTAGTACTTGCTCAGCATATCCTGAAGAAAAACCCAAACTCTTTAGTTGTTACTTGTTTGAATTCCAGTTCTAGTATTGAAGTTTTAGCTGATAAATTTAATTCAAAAGTTATTCGTACCAAAGTAGGTAGTGTAGAGGTCTCTAGAAAGATGGTTCCAACTGATGCCTTAGTAGGATTTGAAGAAAATGGTGGATTTATGTATGGTAAACATAGTCAAGTCAGAGACGGTTGCATGACTTTGGCATTAATGCTTGACCTTTTGGCAACTTCGGGTAACTCTCTATCTGAAGAAATTTCTAGTTTACCTCTTTCTTTTACTACAAAAGACAAGGTTATGTGTACTCCTGAAAAAGTTTCAAAACTGATTTCTTCGTTAAAAGAAGAATTTCCAAGTTCTGATATAACTGATGGTATCAAAATTACAATTGATCATAAAAACTGGGTGATGATTCGACCTAGTGGCACCGAACCAATTGTTAGAGTATATGCAGAATCTGAAAGTCAGGAAAAATTAGATGGTTTGATGTCTGAATATCTAAAAAAAGTCAAGTCCATAATTTCCCGATAACACTTTTAAAACCAAACGAATCGATTGAGAGAATGGAGAATGAACCCTGAGGGTGACGAAGTATGGGAAAAGCATATTATGTTAAATTTGAGACGCCAGAGGACCTCGTAAATCCAATCTTAGAGGCTGTTAGAGTAGCATCTACTAGCGGCAAGGTCAAGAAAGGAACCAACGAAGCAACAAAGGCAATAGAACGTGGTACTAGTAAACTAATTGTTATCGCCGAAGATGTTGAACCACCAGAGGTAGTTGCTCACCTTCCAATTCTGTGTGAGGAACAAGGTGCAGCTTTTGCATTTGTCCCAAGCAAGCAAGAATTAGGTAAGTCATTAGGTATTGACATTACTTCTGCCGCTGCAGCAATTTTGGATGCTGGTGATGCACAACACATTGTAGATCAAGTTGTATCATCAATTGCTAAAATTAAAGGTGGAAAGACTGATCAATGAGCGCTACAACTGATGAAGTAATTCAGTCCGAAATTATTCAAATTGTTGGACGAACTGGTATTGCTGGTGAAGTAATTCAAGTTAGAGTTAAAGTTCTTACTGGAAAAGATAAAGGAAGAATTCTTACAAGAAATGTCAAAGGTTCTGTTAGATTAGGAGAGATTCTAATGCTAAGAGAAACAGAGAGAGAAGCAAAGAAAATCAAATAGGTGATTAGATGAGTCTTTTAGTTAAACCTTGTAATTTCTGTGACAGACCTGTCGCCAAAGGTTCTGGTACAATGCTTGCTAAAAATGATGGAACTGTTCTGTGGTTCTGTTCAGCAAAATGCAAAAAAAACTCACTAGAACTAAAACGTGATCCAAGAAAATTAAAGTGGACCAAGAAGTATGTTAAAGGTGGAATTAGAAAGAAGTAGAATTGACTCAAGAAACTTTATTCATTGTAAAACCAGACGCAGTAGCTAGAAATCTAGTTGGCGAAGTAATCTCAAGATTTGAAAGAAAGGGATTCAAACTTTTGAAACTAAAAATGTTTACATTTTCTCAACAACAAGCAGAGAAATTTTATGATGTTCACAAAGACAAACCTTTCTTTGGAGAACTTACATGTTTTATCACATCAGGACCTGTAGTTGCAGCAATCATTGAAGGAAACAATGCAATTGCTACTACTAGAATTATGATTGGTGCAACAAAATCATTTGAAGCAGCACCTGGCTCCATTAGAGGAGATTTTGGATTAGGATTTAGCGAAAATATTATTCATGCATCTGATTCCCAAGAAAGTTTTGATCACGAATCGAGGGTAGCATTTGAGTGATCTGAATTGCAAATTCGTCAGCCCATAGTGGCAGTTCTTGGTCACGTAGACTCTGGTAAAACATCTCTTTTAGATAGAATTCGCGGTACAGGTGTTCAAGGCAGGGAAGCAGGTGGAATTACACAACATATTGGCGCAAGCTTTCTTCCAACTGAGACTATCAAAGACACATGTGGTATTTTATACAAGAAACTAGAACAATCAGAAAATCAAGTTCCAGGAATTTTAGTTATTGATACTCCTGGACACGAAGTTTTTACAAACCTTCGTTCTCGAGGAGGATCTGCAGCTGATATTGCAATTCTTGTAGTTGATGTTAATCGTGGATTTCAACCACAAACAAATGAAAGTTTGAAAATTTTACAGAGCAGAAAAGTTCCATTTGTTATAGCACTAAACAAATGTGATCAAATTTCTGGATGGAGAAAATCTGATTCTCTCTTTATCTCAAAGGTAATAAAAGAACAAGATGCATCAATTCAAACTGATCTTGATCAAAAGATCTATGATGTGGTAGGAACTCTTTCTATTTTGGGATATCAGTCAGAGGCATTTTACCGCGTTAAGGACTTTAAATCCGAGATTGCAATAGTTCCAATTTCTGCACGATCTGGTGTTGGGATTCCAGAACTACTTAGTGTTTTAGTTGGCCTAACACAGCAGTATCTTCAAAAAAGACTCAATCAAGAACAAAAAGATGCACGTGGTATTGTCCTAGAGGTAAATGATGAAGTAGGATTAGGACAGACGGCAAATATCATCTTAATTGATGGAACAATCAAAAAAGAAAATAGTATTGTTGTTGCAAAACGTGATTCAGTAATAGTAACAAAACCAAAAGCATTACTTTTGCCAAAACCTTTGGATGAGATGCGAGATCCTCGAGATAAATTCAAACCTGTTGTGAAAGTTGATGCAGCAGCTGGACTCAAAATTGCATCACCTGAACTTGAAGGTGTTCTTCCAGGAAGTACTCTTTATGTTGCATCAAATAATGAAGAGATTAAAAAATTCACCAAGCTCATTGAATCGGAGATGAAATCTGTGTTTATTGATACCGAATCTAATGGCGTTATACTCAAATGTGATACTATAGGCTCACTTGAGGCCATTGTTGAGATGCTTAGACGCTCACAAGTTCCTGTAGCTAAAGCTGACATTGGTCCTGTTAATCGACGAGATATCATGGAGACAAAAGCAATCAAAGAAAAAGATAGACATCTAGGTGTTGTTTTAGCATTTAATGTAAAGGTTTTACCTGATGCAAAAGATGAATCAGAAATTAGTCATATCAAAGTGTTTGAAGATAAAGTAATTTACAGTTTGATTGATAACTATAATGCTTGGGTTGAAGAAGACACCACTCATGAAGAAGATGCAATCTTCTCAGAATTGACCCCTATCGCAAAATTTACTTTCCTCAAGGGATTTATTTTCAGAAACAATAATCCTGCAGTATTTGGAATACGTGTAGATGTTGGAACACTAAAACAAAAAATACCATTTATGAATATGGATGGAAGAAAAGTTGGAGTTGTTCATCAGCTTCAACTAGATGGAAAGACTGTAACTTCAGCTAAAACTGGAGATGAGGTAGCTTGTTCTGTTAATGATGTTACAACAGGTAGACAAATCTTTGAAGAAGATGTATACTATACATTTCCACCATCTCATGAGGCAAAAAAACTACTAAACAAATTCATGCATAAACTAGATCCTCAAGAACAAGAAGTTCTAAATGAAATAGTTAGAATTCAACGGGAAAAAGAGCCAGCATACGCTTACTAGTTTGAATATTTTTTACAAATCATATGAATTCCAGGCGCACCTACTGCTCCCATCATTTTGTCTGCAATCTGTCCTGATTTGAACATAATAAATGTCGGAATTGACTGAACTGCAAATCTCATAGCAATATTTTGATTATTATCTACATTGACTCTTGCAAATTTTATTTTTGGATATTTTTTTGATAGACTTTCAAATACTGGATGCATCATCTTACATGGACCACACCACTCTGCCCAAAAATCCACTAATGTTGGACTCTCAGATGATATTATTTGGTCAAAATTAGAATCATTCAAATCTGTGATTCCAGGCTCAATTCTTGGTTGATTCTGCTGTTTTAGCATCTCCTCTAATTTTCTCTGCTTTATCTTTTCAATCTCTGGGTCTTCAGACAATATATCTCAAAAATTAGTTCTACTAAAAAATCTATGTTGAAAAATTAATCATCCTTTGAATTAACTGGAATTTCCTCATATCTTCTTGATTTACACATGGGACATTGATCTATGTATTTTGTATAACTAACAGAAGTATATGCAATACCACACTCTCCACAAATTCTTAGATGTTTACCTAGTTTTCCCATAATGATGACCCAGTACGTATTATGATTAAAACCTAACTTTTTTTCTCATCTTATTGATTCCATAGAACATCATTGTAGGTGCTGCAACATACATTCCAAGATTCATCAAAATCACACCAATACCATACCCTAGAATCTCTTCTTCAGAGTCTGCCAAAGACATTACAGAAAGAGATGACAATAATGGAGTTATTCCAACCTTCACCATTTCTTTGAATACTGGATTCTCTCTTTCATAGTCGGCAATGTATGGTGAAAATGAATAGTACAGTGAGTTGAATCCTGTCATAAATGATATGCCAGACTCTGTGCTCATCACCTTACCGTCTCTGATCTCTCTGAGATATTGCACTTGTGGTGCCATCTCAGAACCATATGTTGCTGTAGCAATGAGGCAGCCTCCACCTGGTTGCTTGACTAGTTCACATTTTCCATCTACTAATTCTGTTCCAGCACCACATAGTCCAATTTGTGGTTCAGGATCTTCAACTTCTTTTGGCTCTTCTAGTCCAACTGCCTGGTAAATTGTAATATTTGGATAGTTATCATCAAACCATTTCTTGTAGCTCTCCTCCGTATTGTATCTGTCAACATAGTATTGTGGGTCTTGATTTGGATCAACAAAGGCTGGAGTCTCTACTGGCTCCTCTAGTCCCACTGCCTGATAGATAGAGGAATACTCTGAATAGTTATCATCAAACCATTTCTTGTAGCTCTCCTCTGTATTGTATCTGTCAACATAACTCTGTGGATCTTTTGTCTCATCCACAAATGATGCTAGTCCTAAATCTTTTGGTTCTGTTATTGGTTCAGGCTCAGTTGGTTCAGGTTCTTTGACTGGTTCTGATTTGACATCATTTACAGTAATTGTAATTGATTGTCTATCTGTCATAGAGTCTTTCTTTGCTGCCACATCAAATGTATAAGATTTTCCTCCTTGAGAATCAGTAGGAGTCCATGTGAAGACTCCTGTGTTTGAACTGATCTTAGCACCTGCAGGAGGATTTTGCGCTAAACTAAATGACACATTTTTTATCGAACTATCAGTTATTTTGACTGGAAATGATAATGTATTTTTTTCATCTATACTGAATTTTCCCATAGGACTTATCTTCAACGTTGCACTCTTTGGAGTAGCTGAAGCTTCAGATGGAGTGCTTGTTCCAACTGAGTTTATTGCAGATACCCTGTAGGTGTATTTAGAATCAATTTGGACATTAGAATCAACATATGATCTAGATGTTGTACTTGACTCTAATGTGGAGAAGAGGTCAGAGTCTTTCTTTACTTCTACTTTGTACCCTGTAATACTTGAATTTCCGTCCGATGATGGCTCATTCCAAGAAAGCTGAATCTGTGATGAAGTTGCAACTGCATTTAGATTTCTTGGTGCTGATGGTGCTGTAACAGAACCAGATGATGTTGTTGGTGGTTCAGAATCTGTTTCCGGAGTTGCAGATGCAGCATTTGATCTAGGAGTACTGCCTACAGATAGATTTGCCGTTATGACATAACTGTACGTTTTTCCAGTTTCCAATCCACTTACAGTATATGTTGTGGTACTGCCACCTACAGTTGTTACCTCGTCATAAAGGACATCTTCAATAATTTCACGTTCTACCAAATAACCTGTTATTGATTGGTTAAAAGTTTCAGTTGGAGGAATCCAATTCAATAAAATTTGATTCTTTGAAATGGGTACAGCAGTCACTCCTGAAGGTGTTTGAGTGGGACCTGGTTTTACAGTAGATGTAGTTGCTTCACTGCTTGTTCCCTTGGAATTTATTGCAGAAACCTTGTATCTGTAACTTTCACCTTCATCTAGTCCTGTATGTAGAAAAGACGTAACAGTACTCTTTGTGTCTCCAACGATTGTTGTGTATGATCCACTGCCTTCTCTTACCTCAACTTTGTATCCTGTTATCTTGGGGTCATTATCATCGGGATCTGGAACTTCCCATGTAATTATAATTGAAGTAGGAGATGCAGCTGATGCTAGTATTCCCTTTGGAGTATTTGGAACATCGTTAGATGAACTACTGCCACCACTGCTACTACTACTGCCGGTAGGCAATGAAAGCATCTGTATTCTATGATTATCAGTATCTGCAACATACAACATGCCATTGTCCTCATCAATTGCCAAACCTGATGGAGAATTGAATCTTCCATCAGTAGAACCAGAAGAACCAAACTCTTCTACAAAACAGACTCCGTTAATAATCTCATCAGTTCCACTTGGACATGTATTGCCAGAAACTATCTCAAAGACCTGAATTCGATTGTTATCAGTATCTGCAACATACAACAAAGCATTATCTTCATCATATGCTAATCCTGCTGGTTTGTCAAATTTGCCTTCAGTAGAACCAGAAGAACCAAAATCATCTACAAAACATACCTCATCATTGACAACCTCTTCAGTATCACTTGGGCAGTTGCTACCATCAGTCAGCTCAAATATCTGAATTCTGTTGTTATCAGTATCTGCAACATAGAGAATCTGATCATTGTCATTAACTACCATGCCTGAAGGATTTCTAAACTCATCATCATTTGAACCAGTATCACCAAAATTAAATTGAAAGTCACCATCATCATCAAATACGGAGATAGAATCTGTTGCAGAGTCTGCCACATAGATGTAATCACTTTTTTTGTCTATTGCAATTGCGCTAGGTGATCCTAGGTATTCATCATCACCACTGCTAGATGAACCAAACTCTAGATTATCATAATCTCCATCTGACTGGAATCTCTGAACTCTATTATTATCTGAATCAACAACATAGATGTCCCCCGTATCTTTGCTTACTGCCAAGTCAGTGGGGATATCAAATCTACCGTCACCATAACCCACAGATCCAAAGTCTTCGTCAAAACACACCTCATCATTAATTATTTCATCATTTCCACTTGAGCAGTTATTGCCTCCAGTCAACTCGTAAATTTTAATTCGATCATTCTCACTGTCTACCACATAGAGTTTACTTCCATCATTACTAATTGCAAGGTCTGTTGGTGTGTCAAACTCATCATCAGCTGTCCCTTCAGTACCAAACTCTTCAGAAAATGAAAGATCTGCAAATGAAAACTGAGAATAAGCAAATACACTTAACAATAATGAACCAAATAATAAGAAAAATAATGATTTTCTAATCATAATATTTTATAAAACAAAATAAGATGTTATTAAGAAATGGGATCAATTTTGACGTATCTTTAGACCAATGACATTGACCTCATAAGTTAGATTATAAATTAAGTTCATTGTCAGTTTAGATTCTGATGAACTTTCTAGCTCCGTAAATTAACATAGCAGGTGCTGCAACATACATTCCAAGATTCATCAAAATCACACCAATACCATACCCTAGAATCTCTTCTTCAGAGTCTGCCAAAGACATTACAGAAAGAGATGACAATAATGGAGTTATTCCAACCTTCACCATTTCTTTGAATACTGGATTCTCTCTTTCATAGTCGGCAATGTATGGTGAAAATGAATAGTACAGTGAGTTGAATCCTGTCATAAATGATATGCCAGACTCTGTGCTCATTACCTTACCGTCTCTGATCTCTCTGAGATATTGCACTTGTGGTGCCATCTCAGAACCATATGTTGCTGTAGCAATGAGGCAGCCTCCACCTTCATTTGATTTTTCCGGAGTACATACACCATCAACTAGAATTGTTCCTGTGCCACACTCTCCTATCATTTCCTCAGGTTCTTTTGGCTCTTCTAATCCAACTGCCTGATAAATTGTAATATCTGGATAGTTATCATCAAACCATTCCTTGTAGCTTGCCTCTGTATTGTATCTATCAACATAGTATTGTGGATCTTGACTTGGATCAACAAATGCTGGAGTCTCTACTGGCTCTTCTAGTCCAACTGCCTGATAAATTGTAATATCTGGATAGTTATCATCAAACCATTCCTTGTAGCTTGCCTCTGTATTGTATCTATCAACATAGTATTGTGGATCTTGACTTGGATCAACAAATGCTGGAGTCTCTACTGGCTCTTCTAGTCCAACTGCTTGGTAGATAGAGGAATATTCTGGATAGTTATCATCAAACCATTTCTTGTAGCTCTCCTCCGTATTGTATCTGTCAACATAACTCTGTGGATCTTTTGTCTCATCCACAAAGGATGCTAGTCCTAAATCTTTTGGTTCTGTTTTAGTTGGTTCTGGAGGTTCTGTTTTAGTTGGTTGAGTTTGTGTAGGTTGTTGTGGTTCTGGTTTTTCTGTAACTGTAATTCTTATTGATTCTCTATCCTCAAGTCCCCCTTTCTTTACTACTATATCAAAAGAGTATGAACCAGTAGCTTGGCTGCTAGTAGGTCTCCATGTGAATTTTCCTGTTTCAGAATCTATTGTAGCTCCTGTTGGGGGATTTTTTTCTAAACTATATTCAAGATCAGATAATGCTTCTGTAATTCCTACAGTAAAAGACAAGGTCTTTTCTTCTTCAATAGTTTTATCTGAAATTGATTTTAATTGCAAATCAAAATCTGGAATTAGAAAGACCTTGTTTCCATCATATTCTAATTCTAATGTTATTCCATCTTTTTCTTTCTGATCATCAGTAAATGCAGTTGCAAAATAGATTCCTTTTGATGAGAAGAGTCCCTCTACTTCTCTTGCAATTGTTGAAAATGTTCCATCTGCATCAGACGTAGTATCAGAAACCATTCCCTCATATGTTCCATCTTCATCACGGATAATTACAAAAACTGATATCCCACCAGTTGATTCTTTTCCCTCAAACACAATACCTTCCTCATCTGTATAGAAACTCTTTACTAGTGACACTGAGGTGACCTCAGCGTAAGCTGGTACAATCATTATAGAAAATAACAAAAGTATTCCAAATACTGCTAGTTTTGTGTACACGATACTGATTTTCATTGTTTATTTTTAAAAAACGCGTATAACTTCTTCTTGTTTTCTGCAAAGAAATATTCACAAACCTCATAAATCAAGCAAAAATCTCATGTAAACCTCTCCATTTGTTCTGATTTCCATGTCATAAAACGTAGGGGCCTTTATCTCAACTTTGAAATTGTGTTTAGCAAAGTCAAGAGGCTCACCAAATGCCTTTGCCTTGATTGTGTAACCATCATTTTTCTCTATATCGAATTCTATTCTCTTTACTGCAAACCCTTCGGTAATTAGAACAAAAGTAATCTCTTCAAGCCAACTGAAAAGAAGATAGCAAAGATCTTTTCCTTGTGCCGAAAACTCTTTTTGATCTTTTTCTTCTACTTTATCTTGATCAAGTGTTAGATTGATTGCTGCATTAGCTGTAACTAAAAATGCTTCTTTAAGATCTCTTGCTGTTACCTCAATTATTGCATCAGTTGCATGATCTAAAAACTTGTAACTCAACTGTAGATTTTGTAATCTTTCTGATTATTAATTTTGATGATATTACTTTGATTTGTCTTGACATATTTTCATTATTCCTGAATTGATTAAAACCATCTTTTCTATTTTTAATAATTTCACTATTTTAAAATTAGATACTAAAAACAATTGTAACATGAAAGCTGCATATTTTGATGGCCAAAAAATTATTTTTGATACAAATTATCAAAAACCCAATTCTGATGAAGTATTAGTTAGAGTTAACTTGGCAGGAATTTGTGGAACTGACTTGGAAATTTTAGATGGTTATATGAAATATCATGGAATTTTGGGTCATGAGTTTGTTGGAATTGTAGAAAAAGCTGATAATCCTGATCTGATTGGAAAAAGAGTCGTAGGTGAGATCAATGCTGGATGTGGAGTCTGTGAATCTTGTACAAAGGGGATGGAACGACATTGCTCTAATAGAACTGTACTTGGAATTTTAAAAAGAGATGGGACATTTGCAGAATTTCTCTCACTACCTGAAAAAAATCTACATGTACTTCCTGATTCAGTTACAGATGAACAAGCAGTATTTGTAGAACCGCTTGCAGCAGCATTTGAGATTAAAGAACAAGTTAAACTGGAGCCTCAATGGAATGTTGCAGTTGTAGGTGATGGAAGACTTGCTCAGCTAATTCTTCAAGTTTTAAAATTATCTTGTCCTAACACTATATGCTTTGGTAAACATACAAGTAAACTTGCAAGTGTAGAAAAATTAGGAATTAAAACAAAGATTGGAATTGAATCTATTGATGAGCAATCCTTTGATCTTGTAGTGGAGGCTACTGGAAGTAATTCTGGATTTGCAGATGCCATGAAACTTGTAAAACCACGTGGAACTGTAATTTTAAAATCAACGATTGCATCCAAGGAAAATCTTGACTTGACACCAACTGTTGTAAATGAAATTACTTTGATTGGTTCTAGATGTGGCTTGTTCAAACCAGCTATTGATGCACTGGTAACAGGAATAGTTTCTGTTGATGGTCTGATTGATTCTACTTTTCCATTAGAAAAATTTCAAGAAGCAATAGAATATGCAAAAAAATCAGATAGTCTCAAAGTATTTCTTAAACCATGATTAGAAATTATTTCTAAAATATCTAGTTATATTTTGTAACTGAAATTTCATTAGTTAAATCATGGCTAACCTATCTGAATTGCTACTCGTAAAGTAATTTAGTGAGATCTCATTGCCAGTAGCACATGGAACCTTTTGACTCATTTCTAGTCTGGATTGCAGAGTTTCTAGGATCTCATCTCTATGAAGGAATATTTTTAGCAGCCTTACTTGAGACAATAGTTCCACCTATTCCTACTCTTGCAGTATTTCCAACTGCAGGTTTCTTAGCATCACAACAAGGAATTTCGTTAATTGGTGTGATTCCAATGATTGTCCTTGGTGCCATTGGCGCCACCATTGGAACTTCAGCAATCTATTTGATTGCATTAAAACTTGGACGAGTAGTTTTACTTCGATATCTAAAATATGTCAGAGTATCAGAAAAAAAATTAGAACGAGTTGAGATCTGGTTTGAAAAGTATGGAGACAAGGCAGTCTTCTTGGGAAGGATGGTTCCAGTTATGAGAGAGATGATTTCAGTTCCAGCTGGCTTGCTAAAAATGAAGATTCCAAAATTTGTAATGTATACATTTGCAGGTTCTTGTGTTTGGTCCACTGGAACAATTTTGTCTGGATATTACTTTGGTGAGGCCATAGGTCTTGGCACTAGTAATCTTTCATCATTGCCCTAAATATTAAAAATCCCCTTTCTATGGTAACATACTATTGTTTGGCTGTATGCTTAAAGAGATTCTTCAATATTCTCATTGAAGAATTTCTGTTTAAAAATTCCCTAATGTCTTTTGCTTTTTTTCTTCCCAAACTAATTCCTTCATTCCAAGCTGCATTCTCAAAGAATTTGCAGTTGCAGGACCAAATCCTTCAAAATGATTGTTTGCCAGTACCATTGCAAGTGGAATGTCTTGAGTCTCTTGGAGTTTTTTTGCCCAACTTTCAATTAACTCCTTTTTGTTTTTTGTTACTTTTCCAAATTCTGAATCTGGAATGGAACGATCTCCAATTAATCTTACATAAAGAAAGTTTGAAGTAATCGGCATTGGGTTGTTTATCCCTTCAACCTTATTCCATACAAGACATACCCCTTTTTGTTTAAGAAATGTTATTGCATCATCTGAAAACCATGACTCATGCCTTCCTTCAATAGGATACAAAAAATCATCAGGTAAAACTTCAAAGAGTTCTTCTAGTCTTGGTTTTGCTTCTTTAAATGATAATGATGGGGGTAATTGCAAAACAAGGGCTGAAATTTTTTCATGGATTGGAGCAAGAGATGATAGAAATGAAAAAACTTCTGAATTTACTCTTTCAAGTCTCTTTTCATGCGTAATTATTGATGGAAATTTTGCTGTAAATCTAAAATGCCTTGGAGTATCTGTATTCCATCTTCTAACAATTCCTTGGTCTGGAATCCTGTAAAAAGTCGAGTTTATTTCAGTTATATCAAAAATCTTAGCATAGTATTTCAACCACTCTGAACTCTTTAGATTTTTGGGATAAAATGTACCAGACCATCCTTGGTAACTCCATCCAGTACAACCAATCTTGATGTTCATTGTATTTGGGAACTCTTTTCTATTTTTAAAATTTGAAATCTATTGGAATTCTGATAAAACTCTGTAAAATTTCGAAAGCTGACTATCGCGGAACAACCTTCACGCAGCCCTGCAAGTATGCTCAGACTGGTAAACAATCGCCAGCATTTAGACAATAGGAGATTGTGTCAGCTTTCTATATTACTATACGCAGTTCTAAAATAAAAAGTAGATCCCAAATCTTAAAAAAAGAATGTTAGTTGATTGCGATCAGAAATACAACATTAACTGATGTTATAACATCTTGATAGGAGGAGAACACTGATGTTTGTGTGGCAACTTGCATTGCAGCTTTTGCCAATTACAAGAGGACAAATACCTCAAAACTATCTAAATTTTGATAAATCTGTTATCGATCATCCACTGGATGCTCTTGAAAAACTCATCATCAGATAACAATCCCTGACTCCACCATCCTGCATTTTTTCGAAGCCATGATGGTAACTGTGGTTCTGAATCCCCCTCAGATGTTGTTCTCTGTGGGATAGTGATAATATCATGCTTTATGAGATATTCAAGACCTGATGCAAAGTCTTCGTCAGAAATTTGTGTCAGGGACCACCACTTTGCAGTTTTTCTAACCCACTCTGGAATTTTTGAAATTTCCTCAACAAAATGTTTGTCATCCTGTGTCCTGCACTGTCTTGGATATGATTCCATTATTGGATTTCCAGCTGCAACACAATCCTCGAAATTATTAATTGTATTATTCATTGGAACAATTCGAAGAATTCTATCATCATTTATTTGAGGAAATCCCCTTCCATCTTGATTGCTTGTAAGAATGTAAAGAAATCCATCGGGTCCTGTTGCTACATCTCGTAATCTTCCAAATTCATCTTGGAATAATTTTTCATGCGAAATTACCTTGTTATTATTCATATCAAAGTCAATCATATGCAAATGACTTCCTCTAAGAGTTGCAACAAAATATTTCCCGGTCCATTGTGGAATTTTGTCTCCCTTGTAAAATTCTGAACCTGATGGTGCCCATGTGTCATCTCCTGAATGCAAAATTGGATCTTGTAGACCTTCCATTGATTCATCTCCAATGATATCTGGCCAGCCATAATTTGTGCCTGGAATAATTAGGTTGATTTCATCATGAGCAGAACCTCTCCATCCAGACGGACCATGTTCAGTTGCCAGTAGATTTCCTGATTCATCCCAATCAATTCCCTGTGGATTTCTATGTCCTATTGAATAAACCGGAGAGTCTTTCCATGGATTGTTATCAGGTATTGTTCCATCTGAATTGATTCGTAAAATCTTTCCGCCCAATGAATTTAGATCCTGTGATAAACTTGGATTTCCAGCTTCACCTGTAGTGATGTAGAGTTTTCCGTCTGGTCCAAACTTAATTCTTCCACCATCATGGAATGGTCCCCCAGGAATTCCATCAATTAGTACCTTATCTTCAGTTACTGCTCCATCTATAATTTGGTAACGAACTACCTTGTTTGAAGTTGATATTAGTTCGTTGTAAGTGTAATACAGATAGAAATAATTGTTTTCATCAAAGTCTGGATCAAATGTAATACCTAGCATTCCTCCTTCTACTCCACCAACTCCCAGTGACAGTAACGGCTCTTGCAGTAATAATCCGTCTTGAATTTCTCTGAGATTTCCATTTCTCTCAGTGAATAATACTGTTCCATCAGGTGCCCAGTCAATACTCCATGGAATAGTTAGATTATCAACAATCGTTTCTACTTTGACTCCAAGTTCGGGATACTCTTGTGCAAATGCTGCTGGAATTAATGAAATTAACACAATACCAATTAGAAATTCTTTCACTATTGTTGATGAAATGAATTTACAATAAAGGTTTGCTACTTTACCAATCTCTTTGCTTTTGAAAATACTTCAGACCACTGTTTCCATGTCAATCTTCCAGTTTGTGTATTTTGTTTTGATGGATGGTATGATGTAAGAATTTTGATTGCATCGTATTCAAACAATTTATTGTGTCCAAATTTTTCAGGCTTTACTGAAAACAACTTGCATGTAGCATCATATGCAATCTTTCCAAGACATAGAACCGTTGTGACATTTTTTAGGATCTCTTTTTCTTGCTGTAAGAATCCAAAGCAATTATCCATTTCATCACGTGTAGGCTTATTTTGGGGTGGTGCGCACCTTACGGCAGCAGTAATATAGGCGTTATAGAGTACTAATCCATCATTTTCAGTCTGGCTTGTAGGAATGGAGGCAAATCCATGCCTATGCATGATTTTAGCTACCCAATCACCTGAAGAATCTCCTGTAAACATTCTCCCTGTTCTATTTCCTCCATGGGCAGCTGGTGCTAATCCCACAATTAGCAACTTTGCATTTACATCCCCAAATCCTGAAAGTGGTTTTCCATAGTATTTCTCATCTTTGAATCTTCTTACCTTGTTTTTTGCAACATCTCTGATATATTCTGCAAGTCTTGGACATTTTTTGCAACTTGCAATCTTTTTGTTTAGAGATTCAATTGACTTCAATTGGAATAATCTTGTTTGCTATCAATAAAAATACTCTGAAAATTATTTCTGGGATCTAAGGATAGATGTCCTCAAAATCTCTCATAGTCTTTATCTTTAGTCAATATTAAAAAAAATTTTGATGAGAGAACAGTATTCAAAAGTTATACTTGTTCTGAATCTCTATCAAGATTGATTCCAATCAATTGTGCCCAATTTGATATCTTTTCTGCAAATTCATTTTCTTTTTGTGTAAACATGAAACAACTAATCATTTGAAAATAAAAGAAATTACTCATGACTTATCTATGGTTCATAAAAAAATTAGGGTTTGAGTACTATAGTTAATTTACAAAAAATAAAGTCAATAAAACTAAGTACTAAAAATCCAGTTTCCACTAGGAAGACTGCGAGTACTTTAGAGAATTTGCTTTTGAATTGTTTCATCAAAGGCTTTTAGATATGCAATATCTGATAAAATTTTTTCAGTTTGCATCGTGTCAGTTGTGTTCACAGAGGATTCTGTATCATTTGGGATTGAAAGAATCTCTGCTTCTACTCCTTCTAAAAGCTCTCCAAACTCATGAACTAGTCTATCTGTCTCATGGTCACCGTATATGTCATTGATTCCCATTGCCATTAAGACAACAAGAGCCATTATGGCTGTCAGAGCAATAGATCTTTTGCTTTTGTCTCTAGTCACACAAAAAATTGCAAATTATTGTATTTAAAACAAAAGAAGAAAAGATTCACCATTTTACGCATGAATCTGATGAGGGTTGGTTCATTGTTATTAATTATTGCGATGATCTTCTTCGACATTCTTTATATGAGAACCTCTCAAAGTTTTGCAATGAAAAGTACACAACTTCTAAGTGTTGTTTTTTCACTAATTATGTTTACTGGCGTTACTGCTGGTAATGTTGCAGTATTTGCTGATTCAGATGATCTTGAAGATAAACTAGAAGATTTTTGTGAGATGACCGAAGATGAAAAACTTGATTTCTTTTCTGACTATAAAGATATGGCAGAGTATGAAGAACGACTTGGCGATATTTGTGAGATAGAAAATGAAGATGAACGCGAAGATGCCATTGAAGAATTAATTGATGAAATAATTCCTGAAACTCGAGACGATAATGATGATTATGATGATGAAATAGATCGAGAAGAGGAGGATGAATCTAACGATAACGATAATGATGATGCATCTAAGAGAGACTATGACAATGATGATAAAAACAAAAGACATGCTGATCTTGAAGATAAACTAGAAGATTTTTGTGAATTATCAGACGATGAAAAAGATGCCTTATTTGCAGAACACAAAAGACTAGCAGGGTTTGAGGATAGATTAGTAAGCTATTGTGATTTGTCTGAAGATGAACGTGAAGATGCCATTGAGAATTTTATCGAAGAACATTTCCCTGAAACAAGAGATCATTATGACGATGATTATGATCATGAGGACAAACTTGATAGATACTGTAAGATGACTGATGATGAAAAGCAAGATCTTATCTCAATGCATGATAAAACAGAAGATCATGTTGCCAAGATGGATGCATATTGTGAACTTGATGAAAGTGAGCGAGATGCATACATTGATGAACTCGAAGACGAATACAAAATGTATTCAGACAAAGACATGAGAGATATTCTAGAGCGATACTGTGAAATGTCTGATGAAGACAAGAGAGCATTTTTAGCTGAACATGATAAAAGCACTGATCATGCAGAAAAAATGGACAGATATTGTGAACTAGATGAAGATGGAAGAATGGATTTCATTGAAGAACATAGAGACGAGTACAAATCTCATATGAAAGAAAAGATGTCTGACTACAAAAAAGAACACAAGATGCTAGTCGATGAGATGAAAGACAAGCATAAAGATACTCGTGATCACCAAGACTATTCCAAATACTGTGAAATGTCTGGAGGAGAACGTGCTGAAACAATTGATGATCTAGAGAAACTTGAAAAAATCTCTGAATGGTGTGATATGACGCCTGAAGAAAGAGAGGAATACAAGAAGGAACATCATGATGCTGCAATGGATTTCAAAGAAAAACACTATGACGCATTAGATAGAATGAAAGAAAAACATGACCTTTCTCCACGTCTAAAGGAGATGATCATGGAAAAGCATGACATCTCTGATGCAAGACAAGAAGAAATCAAGATGAAATACAAAGAAAAATATGGTGACTTGACTGACGAGAAAAAATCAGAACTTGAAATGAAGTTCAAGGATCACATGTCATCAATCAAAATCAAAATGTCAGATGAACACAAATCTGCAATTCATGATAGACTAGCAGAGATGAAAGTCTTCAAGTCAGAACTCCGTGAGAAATCATCAGAAATGACTGACGAGGAAAAACAAGAACTTAGAGCACAATTTATTGAAAAAGCAAAAGACATGCAACTTGCATGGATTTCACCCCGTGTTCAAATGAATGCAGGTGTTGATACCTCAGAGATAGAATGTCGTGAGGGATTTAGTCTAGTTATGAAAGCATCAAACGGAGTGCCAATGTGTCTCAAAGCAGATTCCGCACTTAAGATGATCGAAAAAGGTATTGCAGTTCCTGCAATCTAATTTTTTCTTTTCTTTATCTTTTAAAATAGATTATTAAGATACACAACACTACATTTGGGAAATATGTTAAATTCTAAAGAATAGTATCTAAAATATGACAAAAGTTGAATCTAAACCTGACAAACAAGAAGAAAAATTGTCAATTTGTGATATAATGAAAGAAGACACATCTGAGATAATCAAAAAAATGGAATCTCAAATGCCCTCAAAATTCCAAAACTATTCTGATGTATACACTGAGTATTTACACATGCTAGATGATATTTTTGGAACTTGCTATATAGCAGAAAAGGAATTTTTTGACAAACTAAACATAGATCAAGGCATACTAAGACAAATGAAACAATATTCTGAATCAATAAAGAGAAACTATATCGAAAATATTGAAATGAGTGGAAAACTCTTTGATGATTATGTTAAGATGCGAATCTCTGCAATAAAGTCATTTGATAACTATGCTCATATCATGATGGAATCGTATGCTAAAATGTTGTCACAATTCAATAAATCAATAACTTCTGACTAATTTTTTCAAAGTCTGTATGTGAATACTAAATTACTCCATTTTATTTTGCTTCCTAAAACAACAAATTTGAATCCAAATTATCCATTATACTAACAATAATTTAATTACATAGAAGATTATCTTGTAGAGTCGTTGATCAAATCAAAACAAACAGTATATTTTGTTCTTATCTTAATTATGGTATCTGGGATTGGTTTATTCTCATTTGTTTCTGCCCAAGAAGAATCTGAAATCCCTACATGGATTAAGACTGCAGTTGGATTTTGGGTAAATGATCAAATTACAGATAAAGAGTTCCTCAAAGCAATTGAATATTTTGTTGAAAATGAAATGATCAAAGTCCCTCCTCAAACTACTGATGATAAAGTACTGATAGATAATCTACAAATATTACAAGCAGAGATTAACATGAAAATAGAACAATCACGTGAGTTAGTCAATCGTCCTCAAATCCAGCAATCACTTGCAGAATCTAATGCTTCATTTGCTGAAACAGGTTTTACTGAAGATATAATTTTGCAGATTGAAGAACAATGGAAATCAAGTGATCCTGACGAACCTAATTCAGTTGCATTTTACTTGATTAATAATCCTACATCTGATGCACTGCGTTCAATAATGATTGAGGATCAACAATCAAAAAGCAAGTTCAAGTATGCTGAAATCTTTCTCACTAATCAATATGGTGTAAATATTGCACAATCCGATAAAACGTCTGATTACATTCAAGACGATGAAACGTGGTGGCAAAAAGCAAAACAAAATGGTATATTTTTGTCTGAAGGAGGATATGATGAAAGCGCTGGTGTTTATGCAAGTGATATTGCCATTAAAATTTTAGATGAGAGCGGGAATTTTATTGGAGTGATAAAGGCAGTGGTAAATGTAGAATCCATAACAAATGATTCCTCATAATAATTGCAAGAAACTATTGATTTAGGCTTAATCATGAGTTGTAGCTTGTTTTAAAAAAAACAAGTTGGTGATTTTATTTTGTATTGTTATCATTCTAATTCTCTAGAACCAGAATGACTAAAATTAGAACAAGCTAATTAGGTCTATCTAATTTTCAGCTCATTTTAATAGTGTATTGATTATATTATTTTTATGAAAATAGATTCATGCAAAAAATGCGGAAATCAACTTGAGATTAGTAACACATGTTCAATATGCCAGGAATCAAATAAGTTTGAGTGCAATCATTGTAACATAACTCTTGATGAGCAGTATCACACACAGTGTGTTCTCTAATCATTTTTTTTATTCATATTCAAATCATTTTATTGAACATCAAATAGGTATGCAATAAAAATAATAAAAAAGTAAAGAACTCTCTAAACTTCTTTGATAAGTGATTTTATTTTCTCAGCAAGCTCAGCATTTACTTCCATGTCTTTATGAGATTCTTTGACATGTTCAGTAGCTTTTGCCATCAATTCTTCTTCAGTATCAGCTGTAGCTGACCATCCACAATCAGCTCCGGCATCTGAACAACTAAGACTTTTTGCCATGATTGGAAATAATCTGACAAGTATTTATCTAATTTACCAAAAGAAAAGAAAATTATTTTTTTAAATTAGGATCTCTTTCTTAGAGATACAATTCCAACTATTGGCAATCCAAAGTAAATCATGCCATTTAGAATAATGATTCCAATTCCATAACCTAATACTTTTTCTTCCGAATTTAGATCAACGTAATTCAAAATAGAAAATGAAGAAATCATTGGAGTGATTGCAATCTTTACTGCCTCTCTAAATACTGGAGATTCTCTTTGCAAATCTGCAATTGTAGGGCTAAATAAATAATAAACAGAATTAAAGGACTCTATGAAGTCAGTTCCAGATTCTGTTTGGAGTAGCTTGTTATCTCTTAATTCTCGCAGCTGCTGCACTTGTGGAGCTAATTCTGAGCCATAGATTGCAGTTGCAATTAGACAACCACCTCCTTCAGTAGAATCTGATTCAGATTCCATTTGTTCTTCTAAAGCCAAAGCTTCTCTCGGTAAGATTCTGTAAATGTTTTTTTCACCATGAGAAATAAGATATAGAAAACCATCAGGTCCCCTTTCAATATCCGTAATGCATCTAAAGCCAGTACCAACTATTATTTCCTCCATTGATTCGTTTTCATTTACTAAATTGTCTTGCAAATGAGGACTAGAAAATTCAAATCCATCTCTATTCTGATTTAATTCAAATTTGTATAGATTTCCATTATTACAATCCCCTACAAAAAGTGAGTTGTCATAATTTCTAGTTTCTTTAAATTTTCCAAAATTTAATCCCACAGGAGAAACTACTTTTTGCCAACTAAACTCTGGATCTTTATAATTATAATCTTCATAACCTGGTAGGCTAGCTAATTCAGATTCTGTTGCAGGACCCATAATTTTTTCCCATCCACTGTTAAATTTATCTGGAATCAAGTTAATTTCATCAAAATCATCATCTCCATTTTCAGTAGCCCATAAATTTCCAGTAACAGGATCTATAGCAAGACCAAAGCTATTTCGAATTCCCATAGCTTGGTATGGTCCTTCAGGATCTACTCGTAAAATTACACTGGTATCCATATAGTCAAGTGTACCTGAAGGAAAAATATCCCCAGGCGGTTTATTTTGAAGAGGACCATACTTTCCCGTATCTCCAACAACAGCATACACTTGATCATCCAGACCAGTAACCATTGCCCCACTATTGTGATAACTATTTGATGGAAGCTCTTTGAGTAAAACTGGATTAATTAACGCCTCTCCATCCCAATCATACTTGTATATTCTGTTTCCTAATTGTTTTCCGTCTTTATCGGCTTCTGTGAAATAGATATAGACAGTAGAGTCAACACTAGTTATTCCCAATAAGCCACTTTCTCGTACTGGATCTACTTTTACTTCAAGAACAGGTTTTTCTTGTTTGATTCCATCCCGAATTAAAAAAACAGAACCATTTTTTTCCAAAAGTAAAATATCATCTTCAACAAAAGTCATAGTAGTATATCCCCAACCAAACTCTTTGGTAAATTCTTCAAGAATCAAATTGTCATCATTTAATGTTGGTTCCCCAAATGCATCAGGAAAAACATTCACAGAGATAAAACCAATCAACAAAATACCAATAATTACAAAAGACTTCATTAATTTTCAAATTACTGAGTGGACTTAAACTTTCGCTGTTTTTTGTAATCAAGTTAATGATTAAATAAATTTCAAAGATTCTTTACCGTAAAGTTACAATATTGCTAGGATTTATTGAAGTGACTTAGAAAAATGAAATTCTTTTCAATATTTTTGGTTCGTAATTCTAATTAACTTTAGTAATATCTCAAATTCATGCCTGCAACGGGAAAAGTGAGTTTGACGCGTCAAACAATCTATTGTTTCATACCCGTAATGGATCTGTATGCTGCATACCATATCAAGAAACTGAGATGGTATCTTCTAATCATGCTTGCAGTGGGGCTTGCAATGGGGATGGTTTCAAGTGTAATTAATCCAATGGATGAAATAGATGAAACGAGAATAATCTCAGAAAATAAGGAAATAGACTGGAATTATGTTTTTCTAGGCGATAATCCAGCAGCTGCAGTTGCTTCATTTGTGATTAACCAAGGAGTTGTAATTGCAGTTGCTGTATTTCTTATTCGAAGATGGTCCAAAAAATGGAATTTGCAATTTGATGCTCAAAGTCAGAATTAATCCTGATACCATGTAATGATTAAGAGTAGGCATCGATTCTGCAGAAATTGCATAACAGATAATCAGAGAAATACTTGTATTCACAGTAATTTGGATTAATCATGTGAAAAAATGCAATTGTGACAAGTGCGACTGTTCAAATGATATCAAAGAATTTGGCCACAGATAT
>JAOTZM010000155.1 GCA_029861345.1 Candidatus Nitrosopumilus sp. | reverse complement strand
ATTTGAATAGTGTTAAAAAATTTCTAGAAATACATAATCAAGTAGATATTCTAGTTCTAAACACGGGAGGTCCTGCTCCAAAGCAATTCTCAACTATAACCCAAGATGATTGGAATCTATATCACAATCAGCTATTCCTAGGATTTTGTACTATTTTACAGAAAATAAAAATCAATGATGGTGGATACATCTTTTTAATTAGCTCAAATGTGATAAAAGAACCAAATTCAAAATTAATTATTTCTTCTGCATATCGTGCTGCATTTAGTGAGGTTTTCAAAATTTTAAGCAAAGAATATGCAGGAAAAAATATCAGCTGTATCAATATAGCACCAGGTCCTATCAATACAGATAGAACTCAAGAATTAATAGAAAATGTTGAGGAGTTCAAAAATTCTCTACCCATGAAAAGACTTGGAGAACCTGAAGAGATTGGAAACTTTGTTAAAGCAATAATTCAAAACAAAATAAAGTATCTTTCAGGAGTAGTGATAAATTTTGATGGTGCTAATTCAAACTATGTTTTTTAAAATTATTTATTAAATTCAACATTTGGTGTATTGGGTTGTCCTGCAATAGCAATTAACCCACCATCTCGTAGCTGTTGTAATAATTGCATAACTTCTTTTTCCACTTGGTTTCTTTGTAGTCCTGTCTGTTGAGCAAATATTTCAACGAGTTCTGTAACTTTACGTTGTCCGTTACAAGATTTCCAAAAATCAACAATTGCTTGATTTACCATAAAACCTTGATCATGTTCATTTGCCAATACCATTGAACCATCTTCTTGTTGCACTAGTTTTCCAACACCTTGAGGTAGAGCAGTTTCATAGTTAATTGGTGCAGGAGTATTCATTCCAGATCCCATATTTTTAATTTTGATTTTAGCCTCTTCAGACATTTTATCCATTGACCATGGAGGATCCCATACAATGTCTACTTTGACACTGTTTACACCTGGAACTTTCTTAACATATCTTGTTGCATCTTGAACTAGAGTTTCATGTAATGGACATCCCTGTGTAGTCATTGTCATTTTAATATTAACATCATTGTTTTCTGCAACATCGATTCCATAGATTAATCCCATCTCGACAATGTTAAGTGGGACTTCAGGATCCATGCATTGTTTAAGTGATTCCTCAATTGCTTGCGCAGAAACAGTACTCATATTATAAATGACAGTTTGAAAAACAATAAAAACTTTCTATTAATTAGCTTCAAATAATTTTCTGATAGATTCCTCAAAAGGAGGGTTTACCACTCCTTTTTCAGTGATAATTCCGGAAATTAGTTCTGGGGGGGTCATATCAAAAGCAGGGTTTATCACGTTGATGTCATCAGGAGCAGTCTTTTTATCACCAATTCCAGTAACTTCACTTCCTTTTCTCATCTCAATGATTACATCTTTTGCATTACTTTTCATATCAAATGTGGATAGAGGTGCTGCAACATAAAATGGAATGCCATGTTGTTTTGCCATTGTTGCCACTTGATAAGTTCCAATTTTGTTAAAGACATGTCCAGTTTTTACAATTCTGTCTGCTCCAACAACTACCTTGTCTACTAATCCATTTGCCATACTATATCCAACTGCAGTATCTGGAATCAAGCTTACATCAAATCCATCATGTTTTAGCTCAAAAGCAGTTAATCTAGAACCTTGTTGTACAGGTCTTGTTTCAGTTGCTATGACTTTAACATTTTTTCCGCTCTCTTTAGTTGCTCGAATTACTCCTAAAGCTGTTCCATATGCTACAGTAGCTAAAGCTCCTGCATTGCAATGAGTCATTATAGTATCATTGTTATCAAACAATTTAGAACCATTTTTTCCCATAGTTTTATTTATTTCAATATCTTCATCTGCCATACGTTTAGCTTCTTTGATGACTGATTCTCTAATTTGATCAACTGTACTTTCAGAATATGCAATTTTCATAATTTGCTCCAACCCCCATGATAAATTCACTGCAGTTGGTCTTGTTTCAAAAAGAATTTTCCTTGCCTTTTCCAAATCAGAAATAAGATTTTCTTTGGTTATAGCTTTGCTTTGTAAAGCAGCCAACGCCAATCCAAATGCGCCAGAGACACCAATTGCAGGTGCTCCTCTTACTACAAGTGTTCTAATTGCATCAGCTATCTGATTATAATCATCATATTCCACAAAAACAAGTTCGTTTGGGAGCTTTGTTTGATCAATCATTTTTACTTTGTTATCTTTCCATTCTATGGTTCTTAATGATGGATGGATTTGAATATCAGAATTTTCCATTTATTGTAAAACTTTCAAAACCATATTTAAAATCAACTTTAAGAAATTTTTTCAAATGTTATATCCTTGTTAATTTTTAAAAAATACTTACTTAATTTACAAATATTACAAAAATTTGACAGTAAAGGAAGGTTTATGATAAATGGCCACAATTTGCTGAAGAATCCTATAATGCTTCATTGAGATCGGTAAAATTTAGGATGTGGATCATGTTGTTTTTGTCTGTATGGGCATATCTTTTAGATCATACTTCAATGTACAAGGCAATGCTATCAGGAATTGATCCAACACCAATAGAATTGATTGAATTTATTAAAAATAAATTGTGATTTTTGATGTTATTCAGAATTGTTTGGTTGTTTTTTAATATAATATATTTCTGATAAGTTGCTTGGTATCTTTAATATTTTTTAAATTGTATCTATAGAAAGATAAAATTTAATGTTAATTACTAGAAAGATTTCAGGTAAAGTGAAATGAGTTCGAAGTGGTTTAGAAAACGCTGGTTTGATTTTAGATTAGGTCATAGTGTATATTTGATATTTTTATTATCATTTTCAAATTTTATATTAATTTTCCACCGATTGTTAATAGAACGAATTGAATTCTTAAATGATATATTTTCAGAATTATGGATGTTTATCATTTTATTTGTGGGTATTTACATTCCAGTTTCAATTGTAGTTGGAGCATGGCATAGAAAAACCCAGATAAAAGTAGAAAATGAGCAGTCATTACTAAATAATCCATTTATGGCAAGAAACTTTAGAATGATGATCGATATCATTGAAGGAAAGGCTTCAAAAGATGAAGTTCAAAAGTTTAGAGAATTCTTAAGTAAAATTGAAAAAAAATCAGACTTTGATTTTCGTAGTTAATTGGTTATCAAGAAATAAAGTTACTATTTTGTGCAGCTAACTGAATTTCAAAAAACAATTTTTTTTCTTTGTCAAAATAATATCAATTTGATAACTTT
Organism: Candidatus Nitrosopumilus sp.; assembly: GCA_029861345.1. GTDB lineage: Archaea > Thermoproteota > Nitrososphaeria > Nitrososphaerales > Nitrosopumilaceae > Nitrosopumilus. Next base: position 303 of record JAOTZM010000155.1, on the reverse strand, counting down.
ATTGATGTTTCTTGATAATCTTTGTTAATTTCATAAACAAATATTCCAATCATTGGACCTATTTTTTCATTTTCATATCCTGGAGAAAAATAAACTAACCTTAAAGGACCATTTCCATCATATGGATATTTAATGTCTTTTACATATATTGGCGTCAATCCAGGTATGTAGATTTCGGATTGTAAATTTGTATTTTGAGGATCAACATATCCTATTACAGTAAAGGGAAACATCTTACCTAACAGGGTATTATTCCAAAAATATTCAGTTGCGCTTATTCCATCTGAATAAAGATATTTTTCT
>JAOTZM010000154.1 GCA_029861345.1 Candidatus Nitrosopumilus sp. | reverse complement strand
ATCACTTAATGCCTTGTCTCCAGCAAGAGTTCCTGCATGGGGAACAAGAATATTTTTGATGTGCATTGGAGTCAGCTTCAATGTAAGTCAATATCCATTCTAAATTTAGGATTAAAATGGTTTTTGTTAGAAAATAATGTAAGATGATAGACCACATATTCTACAATAGTTATCCCTATAGCCTTGGGTTCAGACTTTAATGAGTATGAATATTAGAAAAATAAGTTAGTTGTTGAGTATCAACTTAACTTCTATCTGACCACTGATGAATGTACTTTGAATTCCCTTTATCTTGCTTTTGTACAGGAATAGTTTCTTTCCGTCATCAGTAATAGTCCCAGAAGTGCGGATCAGTTTGTTGTCATAAAGAGTCTGAATTCTTCTGTATACGGTACTAATTGGAGTCTTGGTTTCAGCAGATACCTCCGTTGCAGATTTTGACTTGTCCATAATGGCCTCAAGAATGGTTCTGCAATATTTGTCTGAGACAATTGATAGAAGAGTATCCTTTGTTACTTCATCCTCTATTTTGTTTACTGATTGTAATTTTTGCATGATATTATTATGCGTATTTTTGATATAACAACTAAGTATACACTGTCTTACAGTGTGACATGGATGTACATTTTCATAATTTGATCTAAGATTATGTAACACTACATGATTCCATATTTTTGTTTATAATAAAAAATGATTTCAAAATCATTGGAATTAGGTTTGTTTGGTTTCTTTTTGATCTGAATAATTCCAACTTACTAAAATTATAATAACAATCCTGTCTTTAGAATATTTATGGGTAATATGGCTGAGGGGCAAACGTATACTTGCTCAGAATGTGGTCTTGAACTCAAAGTTACAAAACCTTGTGATGAAGAAGATTGTGACTTAATTTGTTGTTCTAAGCAGATGAATCAATCATAACCAGAAGCGTAAATCGTAACTGTGTTATAGTTTTTTTAATTCCAGTAAAAGACTTGAAAAAGAAATTGGGATTCTAAAATCTAGTCCATTAAAGGGATCTAATTTCACTCAAATGACTTAGCAACCTTTGTAATTCGATGACCACAATTTGCACAAAGATTAATTTTGTTATCAAATCTAAATTCTCCGCATTTACTACATCTTGTAAAAGCCATAATACATTCAAAACCAACTAAGAATTAAGAATGATCTTGATTTTGAACCCGAACTTAAGAGACTCACCCACCTTTTTGGGGATAAAAATGGACGTAGATAGACGTAAAATAAAATTTTAGAATTATTCATCTGATGAATAACTTCTTCTATGATTTGACTATAAATTCAGAATTATTTAACTTAGTTTGAAGTTTGATTCTGATACTCTATATCTTTAGACAACAATGTTTGGCAAATATCCCATGGGCTGTACACTTGATGCTCTTTTGTTATTACAAAAGGATGCATCATACCAAACATCATCTTTGACAGATCAGCAAAATTAAGATCTTCAGAAACAATTTTTGCATCTGGTAACTGAAATGGTTTTTCAAATTTCATATCTAGAAAATTTTCAATACCTCTTAGATAATCAAGGTTTTGGGCAACTGTTTGAATGATAATTCTATCACTTATGAAACTCTGTGAGTTCTTTAGGAGAATTTTGCGAGTCTTATTCTCAAACATCATGTTAATTATTTTGCCTATTGTATCATCAAAATTGAAAGTAGCAATATGGTTCTTTTTAGGCAGATCTCCAACCCTAATGTCAGTTTTGCAGTTGGTACCTATCTCAAGTAGTTTTCTTGATGAGATAGCAGAATATCCATAATATTGATTTGGAATAACACAAAATGCCCGTCTTGTTATTTCCCACTTTTCAATAAGATCTTTTAGTTTTGTTTCAGAATTTACTTGAATCAATTCTTTGTCAAAAATTTCCTCAACAGTTTTTTTATCAAAAAAGTCTGATGTTGGGGTTTCAAAAATATTTTTTATTATTTCAGCTCCCCCTATTACTCCTATTGGTGTTTCTTCCTGATCTGTTACTACCAAAGAGTCTGTAAACGATTCTAAGTAGTGTGCAAGCATGGCTGTGGCAGTCCACATCTTATTTTCTTTACGAATGCTTACAGCAGGTGTAGACAAAAGAGAAAGTGGAAATAATTCCTTTAATGATATATTTGAGATACCCACACAAATTTTGGACTGTATAATCATTTAACTACAAAATAAGATTTTCAAATTTGAAAATGGGTTCCAAAAAAAGTCGGATAAGTTAATGACTTCATCAAGAATCCTACATTTAGTATGCTGAATGATTTTATTTTCATTGATTTAGGAACAAAAATGGGCCCACGGGGATTCGGCCACCATTTTGGGGATAAAAATGGACGCAGATAGGTACGAAATTAGAATTTTAGATGAATTTAGTATCAAATTTTACTTTTCGTTGATAAAATGGGTTAGTTTTCATAGATATCCAGTTCCCTTGCATCTAAGACATGGAGGAGGATCATTATTTACTGACATTTCAAATCCCATTCCGTTGCACATGTCACATTGCTTTTTCTTTGACTTTTTGCGATAACTTCTAACTAGTAATACTGTGAAAAGGAAACTGGAGAATCCCCATATTGTTGCAAAAATTATCGTTGGATAATCCATTATCTTGTCTCACAATCATTTTTCTTTACCATTCTTTTTTTAATTGCATAAAGAACAATGAATAATACAATCAATATTGCACCAAGGCTTTGAATTATGATTGTAACTTCTGGATTTGAAATTGTCCCACCTTTCTGGAGATCTCTGAATAATGAAGGATCAGGGAATTCTTCTGCGTATACAATCTGAGAAAACCCTATTATTCCAATTGCAATAATTATCAATAGTCTAGTTTTCATTTTCTATTCATTACCATTTAAGAGGACAATTATTCAAAATATCTCGAGGATATGGATTAGACACTAAACATATTGGTCCTCCATCATTAGTCCATGCCCTTAAGACAATGTCTTTTTCCAAAATTAACTCAACATCCGTATAACTAGCTTTAACTAAATATTTGTAAGGAACTCCTTTGGAATCTGGAAATTCCATTATTTCATATTCAGAATATTTTTCTTTGAATGTGTTAATTAGTTCTTCAACTTGCAGTTTTTCATTTAGTAGTGATTCATAAGACAACTTTGTCTGATTATCATCTACAATCACTATTGTTAATGCAGAACCAAGTATGATTATTATTCCAACCAAAATTAAATTCAAAGTATTCATAATATGATTAAACGAATTTGTTGGATGTTCATAAAATATACTGTTCTTAGGTATGAATCCCTAGAATCTTGAACCATTTTTGGAGAAAGAAATTGTGTCTCTATATGTACAATACTCATCATTATGAAGAAAAACTTTTAGATGGATTATTCATTAAAGATGTAACGTCTTTCGCCTCTAGACTCTGTTTCCGTTTTTATGTCTACTAAAACAAATTCTTTTTTAGGATATAACATTGATTTATCAGGAGTTAGTTTATTTTCATGTAGATCTTCGTATTCATCTAATGTTAGTTTTCGTCTTTGGCCTATTTCTATCTCCAAGTTC
>JAOTZM010000153.1 GCA_029861345.1 Candidatus Nitrosopumilus sp. | reverse complement strand
GTTGCTTCCTGTTTCTTTTGACGTAGTTGAACTACTAGTTTTTCTATTGATGCCAACGATTCAATCAAAACAATAGAGTCGGTTAAGTTGTTAATATAATCAGGATTTGACTTACCGGTTAAGAAAATTAACTAACTTTGATCGCAAATATCATTTTCGAAAAAATATTAGTTAAGAGATTCCATTAGAATTATGGATTTTCATCCAAGAGATTTGCCAATATCAAATACATATGATCTAAAAGATGAAAAAGATGCATCAAATGCAGTTGAAGATATGGTAAAACTGGGATTTAAAGATAGAAAAGAAGGATTTAAGGTCCTGATGCCAAAAGAATCAAAGCTTGCAAAACGAATTGGGTATACTGTTACAACAGGAGTAACACATGGACTCAGACAAAAAAATGAGATTCGAGATATAAGATATTGGACATATCACCATGATGAAGAGCATTATGCAATAGTGTTGATAAGCAATATTACTTTGACAGAATTAGGTTTTTGATTTATCAAAAATTTTGTAAAGTTTTGTTCTTTTTGCCATCACTCCAGCAAGCATTATTCCAATAACGGTTCCCCCAATTACATCCATAGGATAATGCTGTAAAACATAGATTCTACTAATTGAAATCATTATAGGATATAGAAACATCAGATATGCTCCCCGTGGAAATCGTTCTGAAAGTGCATAACCCAAGATTATTCCAAAGATCATAGATCTGGCTGCATGTCCCGAAGGATATGATGCATTATAACCACCTTCACAGAATAAGGCAAATGTATCACGGCTAATTTCTACAGGAAAGGGTACACCCTCATATTCAAAATCAGGTCTATCCCTATCAAGTCCACATTTGATATAGCCTGCAAGTAGTGTTGAAAGCACAATTAGTATCATTAAGGTAATTCCTATTCTACGAGTTTTCGGAATTATTAACATCAAAATTCCAAACATCAACATGTTAAAAACATCGCCACTTTCTGTGACATATTGCATAATGATGTCAATGGTAGGGTTTCCAATATTTTGAGAAAAAAATGTAGCAACACTTTGATCAAAACTTTCAGTTACACCATAGTATACCAAAGCTGTGAGAATCAGAAACAAAATTGTTAGTAAAACAAATGAACGTGATCTGATATCAAAAATCCAATTTTGCAATTAATTAAACCTCAAATGTATATCTTTTAATTTTAATAAGTAGTTAAGTTTTGGAAATCAGAGTCATTGTTTAGAAATAAGATTTTAGAAAACAATTGATCGGCTCAAAGAATTTAACTAGGTCCATAATAGAAAAATTGTGAAGGTACTCACGTTAGATGATTTTGACCTAAAAGGTAAAACCGTTTTTTTGAGAGTGGACATGAACTGCCCAATTGATCCAGAAACAATGGAAATTTCAGGTACCAAAAGAATTGAAGAGGCTATTGAAACTTTGAAATCATTAAAAGATGCCAAAGTAGTTGTTGCATCACACCAAGGAAGAGTTGGAAATAATGATTATACGGGAATGGACAAACATGCAAAAGTTCTGGAAAAAGTAATGAATAAAAAAATAAAATATGTAGAAGATGTAATTGGTGAAGCTGCACAAAATGCAGTCAAAAATTTAGAGAATGGAGACATTCTACTTTTAGATAATCTTAGATTGTGTGCCGAAGAAAATTATGAGTTTACTCCAGAGAATGCTGCAAAAACAATTATGGTTAGGCGTTTATCCAAACTGTTCGATCTTTGTGTATTAGATTCATTCCCAAGTGCACATAGGTCACACCCATCTATTGTAGGATTTCCTCATGTCCTGCCTGCATGTGCTGGAAGAATTGTCGAAAGAGAAGTTAGAAATCTTGATGAAATAATGACAGTTGCCAAGGCACCTCATGTAATTGTCCTTGGAGGCTCCAAAGTTCCAGACAGACTTGAGGCAATCAAGTTATTGATTCAAAATGGTCGTGCAGATCATGTTCTGTTAACAGGATTAATTGGAAATGTATTTCTGCGCGCACAAGCCAGAATCAAATCTCCTCTTGGGATTAAAAGAGAAGAAGAAGTTGTAGCAAAAGCACACTCTTTGATAGGTGAATACCCAGATGTTTTTGCCACACCAGTAGATATTGCAATTGACAAAGATGGAGAAAGAGTAGAGATGGATGTCAGAGAGGTGGGCAAAAGTGATAAAATTTATGATTTGGGTCCAAAGACTGTAGCATATTATTCAAAATTGATTTCAGGTGCCGGAACTGTGTTTATCAGTGGGCCAGCAGGGTTTTTTGAAAAAGAGAATTTTAGTTATGGAACAAAAGGATTACTCAATTCAGTTGCAAACTCTATGGCAACAACAATTGTCAGCGGAGGGCATCTGACAACTGCACTAAAACAACAAGGATTATCAGACAAAATCAATCATATTAGTACAGCAGGTGGAGCATTAGTGCTTTATCTTACAGGAGAAAAACTGCCAATGATTAAAGCACTTGAAGATGCTGCAATAAAGTACAGATCTAAATAGAAGATTTACATGAAGGGTTGGGACAAGTTCTTTCTTCAGTGGTTCCAAGATAGATATCTTGGTTACAGGTATTGCAAAATAATTTCTCAACAGGATCAAATAGCTTTAGCCAGATCGTAGTAAAGTTTTGTGCAATGTTTCTTGCAAGACCAGAGTCACAAATCTCTTTGAAAAAGGATTCAATATCATCAATTATCCAAGAGGGATCAATATCACCATTTTCTTTGAGGATTTCAAAAATCTCATCATTTGTAAATTTAGTATCAATATCATTAAATTTTTCAAAGATTATTTTTCTTATTTGAATTGTAATGGGTGTCGTAGGAGTAAAATCACTCATACTAGTACAGATTAGCTGCCTCTTCTTTTAGTTTATCCATATCTTGTGAATCTTTGAGATGATCTCCAAGATATGTGTAAAGAGCAGATTTGAGTACTTTAAGAGAGAGTAACGCACATTTTATTCGGACAGCCTGTAGATGCTCAAGACCCAATTCACTTAATACATCATTTTTCTCAATATGTCTAACATCATCAAGATTTTTGCCCTTTGTTATTTCAGTTAAAACTGAAGAGCATGCCATACATATTGCACATCCTCTTCCATGAAATTTTATATCAGTAACTTTGTTATCCTCAATTTTCATGTCAATATCTATACTGTCACCACATAATGGATTTGAGTCATGGAAAGTTACATCATGATCTTCAATTTTTCCATAGTTTATGGGATTTCTTGAATAATCTATAATCATTTCATGGTAAATGTCTGCATTACTACTCATAGTTTAAACACCCTTGCCACAGTATTTAATGACTTTATCAGAATATCAATGTCTTCTTTGGTATTGTAAATGTAAAAGCTAGCCCTTGATGTCGCAGCAACGTTTAGTCGTTCCATCAATACTTGTGCACAGTGATGACCAGAGCGAACTGCAATTCCTTCTTCATCAATAATTTGAGCAACGTCATGAGGATGTACATCTGCAAAATTAAATGAGATTACGCCACCACGTTTTGAAATATCTTTTGTACCATAGATATGAAGCCCTTTAATTTC
>JAOTZM010000058.1 GCA_029861345.1 Candidatus Nitrosopumilus sp. | reverse complement strand
TAAAAGATGATGAGGAGATTTACAGAGTAAGAAGAATGACTGAAAATATTAGAAGAGTTTCTGAATATGCTAGTGACATTGCAGAAATAGTATTGAATATGAATATAGAAAAGACTCTTAAAAAAACTGCTTAATTTATCGAAACAGGTAGAATCTTTAACTTGAATTACACTAGAGATTTTGATTCAAAATGAATTCGGTAATATTAATCACATATGATAAAGAAGATGCCATTAATGAAGCCAAAGGATTGTGTGATGCTGCTGGATATCAGGTAGTACATACAATCACACAAAATTTTCTAAAAAAACCAAAATATGGAATAAGTGGTGGAGTTTTAGAAAGATTAGAAGAGATATCAGAAAAACTTAGACCAGATGTGATTGTATTTGATGAAATTTTAAAGCCAAGCCAGAACTATAACCTTGCATCGGTTTTACATAGAGAAATTTTAGATAGAGAAGCGCTAATTCTTGAAATTTTTGAAAGTAGAGCATCAAGTGCAGAATCCAAATTGCAAGTAAAATTAGCACAATTACGGTATGAGATGGCCAGGGCAAAAGAAAAAGTTCGTCTTTCAAGCATGGGAGAACAACCAGGGTTTATGGGAATAGGAAAATTTGAGGTCGATGTTTATTATAACGATATCAAACATAGAATGCAGACAATAAGATCTAAACTTGACAAGGCAGGAAAACAAAGAGAGCTTCATAGACAAGGAAGAAAGAGAATGGGATTCAAGACGATCTCATTAGCAGGATATACATCTGCAGGAAAAACTACATTGTTTAATAAAATGACAGGGGAAACAAGAGCTCAAAGTAAGGAACTATTTACAACTCTATCGACAACTACACGAAGAGTAACAATTAATCAAGAACCATTCTTGATCTCAGACACAGTTGGTTTTATCAGTAAACTGCCGGCATACATGATAGATGCATTCAAATCAACATTAGAGGAATTAAGACATGCAGATATGATCATTGTTGTAATTGACATTAGTGATTCATTATTTGAGTTAAAAAAGAAATTTGCTAGTTGTATGAGGACGTTAAGTGAATTAGGAGTAGAAAAAGATCGGATGGTTTATGCATTAAACAAAGCAGATTTGATAAAACCGGAGGAGATTGAAAAAAAAATAAATATACTTAATTTAATCGAAAATAAAAAACAGATTCCGGTTTCTGCAAAAACAGGTAAAAATGTAAATCAGATTAAAGGATTAATCAAAAATATTATCGAAAATCAAAATTTATCAAAATTCAAGAAAAATTCTTTTAGAGGAGTAGAAAAAAAATTTGGTAATTGAGATAGTTAGAATAGGACAACGTCTTGTAAGAGACGATAGAGTCACAACACATGTAGCGCTAGTTTCAAGGTCATTTGGAGCAAAGAAAATATTCATGACTGAAGTTAATCCTGAAATTAAAGACACTCTAGATAAAATCAATAAAACATGGGGAGGGAATTTTGTGGTTGAATTTATTGATAAATGGAAACCCATCGTAAAAAAGAAAAAAGAAGAAAACTTTAGAGTTGTTCACCTTACAATGTATGGAGAAAGCATTAATGATGTACAGGAGAAGATTAGAAAAGAAGAAAATTTACTAGTTGTTGTAGGGGCGGAAAAAGTCCCAAGAGAAATTTATGAATTAGCAGACTTTAATGTTGGAATTGGAAGTCAGCCTCACTCAGAGATTAGTGCATTGGCGATACTTTTAGATCGTATCCAAAAGGGAAAACAATTTGAAAAAGCATTTACAGATGCAAAAAGAAAGATCATACCTACAAAAAAGGGCAAAAATGTGCAAGTAAAAGAAACAAGGGATTAATAGTAGAAAATTAGGAGGAACTAGAGTTGGTAGACAAATACGAAGATCCTTTTGTAAGAATTGCTTCAATGATTGGAGGAGATGAATATCTTAAAGTGGCGAGATCTCTGTTAAAAGCTGAAGATGCAACGGATGAAGAAATTGCAAGTTCTACAGGTCTTAGAATTAATATGGTGAGAAAAGTATTGTATGACCTATTTGGAAAGTCTCTCATTACTGGAATTAGAGTAAAAGATGAGAGGAAAGGGTGGTTTGTTTATAGATGGAGAACCAGAAGAGAGGAAGTTGAACATTTTATTGAAAATCAAAAGAAGAAAATCACAGAAAGACTTCAGCAAAGATTAGATTATGAAAATGCTTCAGACTTTTATCATTGTGGCAATGAAGATTGTCCAAGAGTGACCTTCGAGGATGCACTTGAAGGTATGTTCAAATGCCCATCATGTGGAAATGTTTTAAATCTAAAAAAGAATGACAAATCTAAAAAAGCTTATTCAAAAAAAATAGATGAAATCAAAAAAGATATGCAACAAATATTTTAATTAGATCTGAAAACATGATAGAAATTAAATATTTAATCACATTCCAATTATCTAAGTGAGATTTAGATTAATCAAATAGAGAATCAGAATAATTATTTCAAAGTATTCTCAAATGAGAATTTTAGGCATGAAATCATTTTATAAACGATACATTAAATGAGTGATTGTATCCAATAATGGTTTCTAATTTAACTTATTTTGAAAAAGAAGTTACTAGATTAAATAGGAGAAATTCTAGTGAAGATCCTTGAATCAAATCACTACAATAAATCCTGCAACTGAAGAAGAAATTACAACATATTCGGCAATGGATAAAAACCAAGTATTTGAATTAGTGCGAAAAGCAAAAAGAGCATTTCCTGAATGGAGAAAAGATTATGAAAAACGTAGGAGTTACATTTACAATTTAGTAGAATACCTTAGGAAAAATAAAACAGAACTTGCAAAAATTGCAACAGCTGAAATGGGTAAAACACTCAAAGAATCAATTGGAGAAGTTGAAAAATGTGCTTGGGTACTAGAATTTTATGCTGATCATGGAGATAGTTTTATTTCTGATGAAGTATTAAATACTGATGCAAGAAAGAGTTTTCTAACTTTTGAACCTTTAGGAGTAATTGGATCTATCATGCCTTGGAATTTTCCATATTGGCAGGCATTAAGATTTGCAGCTCCATGTTTAATGGCAGGAAATGTAATTGTAATGAAACCTTCTAGAGTAACTATGCAATCAGGAATCGAAATTGAAAAAGCATTTACAGAATCAGGAGTACCAGATGGAATTTTTCAGACAGTAGTAGGAAGTGTAGATTCTGCAAACCATCTAGTTGATTCTGATGTTAATGCTGTAACCTTTACTGGAAGTACAGATGCAGGAGCTAAAGTTGGTGAAAGAGCTGCCAAGAATTTGAAAAAATGTGTGTTAGAATTGGGTGGAAGTGATCCTTTCATAGTATTAGATGATGCAATTATTGAAAAAGCAGCTGAAGGAGCAGTAAAGGGTAGATTCATCAATTGTGGTCAAAGTTGTGTAGCCTCAAAAAGATTTTTTGTTGGAAAAAATATTGCAGATGATTTTATTGAATTATTTATCAAAAAAGCATCACAGCTTAAAATTGGAGATCCAACATCAATAGAAACTGATATTGGTCCTCTATCAAGTAAAGATGGATTAGAAACAATCTCAGGAATCGTAGATGATGCAATACAGAAAGGTGCAGAAATTCTTTTAGGTGGCTCTGAGATGGAAGGTAAAGGATTCTTTTACAAACCAACAATTCTTACAAATGTTAAACCAAATATGAGAATTGCAAAAGAAGAAACATTTGGACCAGTAGCACCAATAACAATTGTGGAGAATGAAAGTGAGGCAATAAAGTTGGCTAATGATGTTGAATTTGGTTTAGGGGCAAGTATTTGGACAAAAGATCTTCAAAAAGCAGACAAAATGTCTAGACGAATTGAATCAGGAATTGTTAGTGTCAATAATGTAGTTCTTTCAGATCCAAGGATTCCATTTGGAGGAATAAAGCATAGTGGATTTGGAAGAGAATTATCAAGATACGGGATGTTAGAATTTGTAAACATTAAATCAGTCAGATTTTATGAGAATCTTGTCCATCACCATTATGTAGAATAAATTTTTCACAAAATCAAATCAGGATCCTTCAGATATTGTTTTGAGATATAATTAAGTGAGGATACTTAATGACATTAGTTTGTTGAGAATTTAACATGATATCTTCAAAATGCTATGAGGTTTACTCAGAATTCATGATTCTTGAGGGATAGAGTCCTCATCAAATTCATCATCTTCTGAATCATCATCACATTCTTCTAACTCAATATGGGTAGGATTACCATTTTCGCCAAAGTAAATCTCAGTACAGATATTCGTAGCTAATGTGGAAGCTAAGGTTTCGATTAATTCCTTTGGAAAGTTGCCTAATCTACCAGAGTCTGAAGAATATCGATATTCAGCGATTTTATCTTCATGGTGGAAATCTACTTCAATATCACCACTGACAAATTTTCTTACCCTCATCACTTGACCAAATATGCTATAAGACAAATCTAATTTTTTTGTTGAGCCACATCATTTGTGAGATTTTCAGCCAATTGTTCATAATGTTTCCTGGGTTTCCCCAAATCTTTGAGTTTTAATTCTTCAATTTCATTAAGTTCTTTATCGACCTTTTCTGAAACATACTGCAATCGTGCTTCAGCCATCATGAATAATTTATTATTTTCTTTCCAGAGATGTTCTGTAATATGTTCAACGTATAGTTGCATATCACTAATTAATTTTGTAGAATCTCCCGATGAGAGATATTCTTTGGCAGATTCTTCCATTTGAGTTCCAATTTCTCTTGAACGTTGATGATCCATTAGCATCATTGCAATAGGTCCCATGTTACTAGGCATTCCAGCTTGTTCTAATGCAGGAAACAATGATTTCTCTTCTTTGCTATGATGACAAACATCTGTAAAGTTTTTTGTAAAATCAATTACTGGAAGTAAAATTGATTCAGGAATCTGTTTACCATGATTTAAGAGTTGTACAGTAGATTCCATTGCTTTGATGACTTTTTCTATTAATTCATGATCGCGTCTTAATGATGCAGTCGACATAATAATTTAAGATTAAATCCAATATCTATATCTTATTCATTTTAAGAAAAATAATTAAAAGATAGAAATTAGTTAACGATTTATCGTTAACTAGTAGATTTAACGGTTAGAAAGGCTTTCTGATTTTACAAATGCCCAAATCTTTTTGGTCATTTCACTTGGTGCAATTGGTTTGTTTCCAAAGACTTGTTCTACAGTTTCTTTACGACCTGCAAAACTTATTGCATATCCACCAAATGCTGGTTTTTTTGTTTTTGATGTAGCCTTCTTTTTTGGTGTAACTTTCTTTTTTGCTGCCAATTTCTTGTAACTTTATTTTAAATTAAGTATAATAACTTACACTTTGACATAAGACAAAACAAGATGGTTTTTGAGCCTCTTGATGAAGTTAAGATGAAGATTAGGGGAATTTGAAATTTTTTCAAAACCATGACCTTGAATAAAAGATATAGCATCATTTCCTCCGATTAGAAATGGAGACAAGGTAATAATTAATTCATTAAAAAGATTTTTTTTAATAAATTCCCAGTTAATAGTTCCACCACCTTCAACAAGAATTGTTTCAATTTTTTTATCTGAAAGTTTTTTCATTAATAATTTGATATTAACAGAATTTTCTCCAGTAATAATTACTTCCACAGGAAATTTGCGTAGTTTGTCAAAGTTAGATTTACTGATTTTTTTAGATACAGCTATGATCGTTGGAATTTCATTACTAGTTTGTAGAATTTTTGATTTTTTCGATAAAGTACCTTTAGAATCTAAAATTATTCTAATTGGATTTTTTCCTTTAGTATATCGTACGGTTAACAAAGGATCATCACGTAAAACTGTATTTTTTCCAACAAGAATTGCATCCACTTTAGATCTTAGCTTATGAAGTCTTATGCTATCTTGTTTTGAAGATAGCTTTGAATCACCTGTTTTAGTAGCAATTTTTCCATCAATGGATATTGCTGCACTTAGAATTACATAAGGCTTAGATTTTTCCATGTACAATTTCTCCTCCAATCATTACTGCCTTGATTGCAGATTCTGATGCTCTATGAACAATTGATGCATGTGGATTATGCATTGGCTCTAAATCCAATGCATGTTTGTCAAGAAATATACCATCAGCAATCTTTCCCATTTCAATTACTCCAATATCTTTTTTCAAAATTTTTCCTCCGTTTACTGTAGCCATTTTGAGAATATCTTTTGGATTGATTCTTTTTTTGTGAATACCCATAGTTACTTTCCAAAGAAAATCCATTTCTCTAAACATATCAGGAGAATTTATCATCACATTATCTGTGCCTAAAGCAATTGTGCATCCTGCCTTTTGCATTAATTCTATGTCTGGTATTCCCTCAGCTAGGACTGAATTAGCTCTTGGACAGATCACAATACCTCGAGTTTTCTTTGATGCAGCATGAAGATCATTTTGTGAAGCGTAAGTCATATGGACCAAAAAATGAGGTTTCAGATACAATGCTCGGATTGTTTCAGATTCTCCAGAAATTTTCTTTGATTTAGCAACACTTTGCTTAGTTTCAGATGAATGTATGGCCCTAAGTTGTGTCATTTTTGAATAATAATTTAGTACGGATGTACTATTCTCATTTGCACCGCTAATACCTAGTCCATCACATTTTTTGAGGAGTGCAGTAAAACTTTCAATTTGCTCTCTAGGAAAAGGTAGATTTCTTCTAATTTCGTTAGAATCTTGATAAAACTCTGCTCTACCTAAAATAATTGAACGTAATGGAATATCAGATAATGCTTTTTTAAGTAAAACAACACCTTCTAATCCACCTTCTCTAAAATCAATAAATGTAGTAATTCCTTTTCTTATCATTGAATGACATGTGTTCTTCATAAAATTAGCTAGATTTTTTTGAGGAGTATTTTGCAGAATTCTTGATTTAATTCCAAAAACGGGGTGAATTTTTTTATCAACAGAACTGTTTATCGTGATATCTTTTCCAATTGAATCTCCTATGTGTGTATGAGCATTAATGAAACCTGGAATTAGTAAAAGCCCTTCACCATCTACAGATTTTTCTTCAATACTAGATTTAATTTTTGGTTGGATTTGTTTGAATATTTTATTTTGAATTTTGATATTAGTATCTAAAACAAATTCTAATTCTTGACCTAGTAATACACTGACATTTTTAATTAACATGATAATTCATAAACTTCAGGTTTTTCATTTCCTGAATCTCGAATTTCTCGTATAGTATCAAGTGATTTTGTAGCTAGTTTCACAGCTTCTCTAGCAGTATACCCATTTCCAATTCCACAATTCAGAGAAATTTTATTATCATTTTTTATCCTATCTATAAAATCATAAACAGAATTTTTTGCATCATCACTTGAGATTACCATAAAGTTATCACCACCCATAAAAAATGTAAGAGAATTTTTTTCCAGGAAAAATTTTGACATTTTTGAATAAATTTCAAAAATTATTGATGAAATTTCATAGGGAGAATTAGTTTTTCTTTTTGAAGTAAGATCATCTACATCTAAATGCATGATTGAAATTTTTGAGTTGGATTTACGATTAACAAAACCAAAAATATTGTGTTCTTTATTTAATATGGTTCCATTTTTCTTTCCTTCATATGCCTTTAAGTTGGCTTCAAATGGAGACTCACCATAACCGATAGAGATGGTTAAACGTACATCAAACAGTTTTTCAAGGACTTTTTGAATTTCAACATGATCCTCTAACCCAAGGCCATTTGAAACTACAAAAAATTCATCAGCCCGATTAAGAAAAACTATACATTTTTTTTCAGAAAATAATTTCTGTACTTCTTTGTAAAGAGATGCCTGAAGCATTTGGAGTTCATGTTCTCTGTCACTTCCTAATGTCAATGTCCAAGGGCCATATCCGCTAATTTTCAAGATACTAAGTTGAATCATTTTTGGACTCTCTTGAGTTCCTTAGAAATTTTTACAACTGCTTCGACTGCACGCTCTGCGACAGGTCTTATTCTAGCATAAGCATGTCTTTCCTGCATTCCAGGACCAGATATTCCTAAAGAAACAGGTTTTTGGTATTTTATTGATAAATCAGTAAGAGATTTAGCTGCAGAATGAGAAATCACCTCATCATGTTTTGTTTGTCCCTTTATTATAGCACCCAAAGTAATTACCCCATCAACATCTTTTTTCTTCAATAATGCATCTACAATAATAGGCATGTCATAAGCACCAGGAACATTACAGGTATAGGCTATTTTTAGTTTCATTGAATTTGCTTTTTCTTCAGCTACAGAAAGCATTCTAGATGTGACTTTTCCATTAAATTCCGAAACCACTACAGCAATATTCAAAACTAATGCACCTTAGCGTATTCTAAAAGTTCTTTTCCATCAATTAATGGAATTCCGTTTTGTTTTGCAAATTTTTCTGCTTTTTTTACAGATAAAGCAGTATATGTTTCAGCATCCATCATTTCACAAATTGCGGTTATTGGAGTTAGGCCAGCAATTTGAGCTAAATAAACAGACATTTCAGTATGCCCTTGACGTGCAGCTAATAATCCTTTTGATGCTATCAATAAGGGAACATGACCTGGAGTTTTAAAAGATGATGCAAATTTTTTCTGTTTATTTTCAATATTAAAGATATTTGCCATTTCTTTAATTGTTAGCGCTCTGTCTTTATCAGTTATCCCAGTATAAGTTTGATAGTGATTTACAGATAATGAAAAGGTAGGATGATCTCCATAAGGTGCCAAACCCATAATCATTTCTTTATTTGAGATTGAAGAATCAGAAAGAATTTCATGCATATATCTTAATTCAAGAGATGTTGCAAAATTATGATCTATTGCAATGCATAATAATCCACCAGCATGTTGACGCATACGTGCAACATGTTCAGGGGTAACAAATTCTGCAGCTACAACCATATCTATCTCATTTTCTCTCCCTGCTGAATCAAACAATAGGACAAATTCTCCACGTTTTAAAGATTGTAATGCAGATTCAAGAGACATATAGAAAAAGCAAAAGCGATCTAATTATAAAGTTTACTAAAAAATTGGTAATTACCACCATATTGGTAGGTAATTGACTTTATTTTAGGATATATTTTCCTAGAATGTCAGTTTCAATATTAACTTTATCGCCCACTTTTTTGGTGCGAAAATTTGTAACTTCAATGGTATGAGGAATTAATGAAACTGAAGCCAGGGTATTTTTGATATCAACTACGGTCAAACTGATTCCATCTATAGCAATAGAACCTTTTTTCACTACATATTTTGATAGTTTTTTAGGAACTTCAAACCAAACACTAACTTCTTTAGGTTTTTTTAGAATTTTTTTAATAATTCCCACTCCATCAACATGACCTAAAACAAAATGCCCTTCTAACCTATCTCCTGCTTTTAAACTTCGTTCAATATTTACAATTCCACCAACCTTTAGATTTCCAAGATCTGTTTTCTTTGTGGTTTCTTCAATCATTTCAAAAATACAATCAGATTTAGATAATTTTGTCGCAGTAAGACAAACTCCATTAAGTGCAACACTTTGTCCAACTTTTAGTCCCTTAGCATGTTTTCCTAAATTTACTGTCATTTTAATGGCACTTCTATTTTTTGTATTTTTGGAAATCTTTTCCACTTTACCAATTCCTTCAACTATTCCAGTAAACATCAAAAACTTGTATGAATTTTGTGTATAAAATTATTTAGATTAA
>JAOTZM010000057.1 GCA_029861345.1 Candidatus Nitrosopumilus sp. | reverse complement strand
GATAATGTAGATGTTTTTCCATCTTCAGATACAAAATAATATGCAATTTTTTTAGGATTTAGTTTGGCAAATTTTTCAACAGAGGATTTGTATATGTTGGTTTTTCCGTTGACAAACCATCTGGACCATGCGATTCCTTTAGAGATATCAAGGGTTGTAGTGTATGGGACATCCCATACTATTCCAATATCTTTATCAACTGACTGCCAGAACCATTCAAGATTATCTTTGGCTTTCTCAGATAGCTCTTCTAGTGAGGATAAATTGTATTTTTGCATAAATTGAAAAATGTTTGATTCTTGAATTTGTTTTTCACTTGGAATAAATTCAAAATTAGACAAGAACTAATTTTAACATATATGATTAGAGTAAAAAGATTTTTTTAATTTATGAAATGTCTATTCCAAGACGTCTTGCACAGGCAATTGCAGCTTTTCCATCATCTTCGGTAATTCCAGCTTTTAGAAATTTTTCAGTCCATCCAGTTTTAGAATTCATAGTGTTTTCACGATAATACTCCCTTAGAATCACACCAACCTGTTCATCTAACCTTTGCCTAGTTGCATCATTCATGCCTGCGTTAATGATTTCAGCATCAGATGTTGCAAGAATTTTGATAAATTCAATATCCTCAAGTGAAAGATTAGTCATGAATTATCCTATCTGTTTTTTTAGTAAATCTAGTGTCAGTTTAGGATCAGCTTTTCCTTTTGTTTTTTGCATTACCTTTCCCACCAGATAGTTAATTGTCTGAGGATTGGATTTTGCTTGCTCTACTGCTTGAGATTCCTCTGAAATGATTTCTCTAATTATTCCAGTTAGTTCTGATTCATCAGATACATTACCAAGATCTAATTCGGATATAACTTGAGACAGATCATTTCCAGTCTTTACAATTTCATACAATGCATTTTTTGCAGAATTTCTTGAGATTTTTCCTGACTGAATTGAATCCGCCAAATCTCTGAGATGTGTTGCAGTGATTTTTGATTTCTCCAGTTTCTCTCTTGTATCCACAAGGCCCATCAAATCAGTTGTAATGATATTTGCAATTTCTTTGGCATTATTTTCGGTGTGGGATTCATCAAACAGATCAGAATAAAATTTGTCAGAGGATAAAACGTCGGCAACTTGTGAAGGAATATTATATTTTGAAATGTATCTTTCTTTTTTAGAGCTAATGCTTTCAGGCATTTTGGATTTTAACTTCTCTTGAATTTCAGAATCAATCTTAACCCAAGGGATATCACCTTCTAGGAAATAACGGTAATCAAGTTCTTCTTCCTTTGAACGTGATGAAATGGTAATCTTTCTCTTATCATCCCAATGACGTGTCTCTTGAGTTATGGTAATGTCCCGAGAATGCAAGCTATTCTGTCGTGTTATTTCAAAGTGTACAGCTTTTTCTAAATCATGAAAAGAACCAATATTTTTAATTTCAACTTTATTGCCTCCTTCAATTGAAACATTGGCATCAGCCCTCATTGCACCTTCCAAACTAGGGTCTGCTACGGCAAGGTTTTCAAGCAAATCAGATAAAATATTAAGAAATTCTCTTACTTGTTTTGGATTCTCAAAGTCAGGTTCTGTTACAATTTCAACTAGTGGTGTGCCTGCACGATTGTAATCAACTAAAGTTATCTGGTTTTTAGTGGAGCTTCCCTCATAAATCAGCCTACCAGGATCCTCTTCTAATTGAATTCTTGTGATTCTGATTTTTTTGTCACCAACCATAATTGACCCGGCTCCACCAATGCTGGTATCTCCATAGATGTTTAGTTGTGTGATTTGGAAGTTTTTTGGTAAATCAGGATAAAAATAATTTTTTCTAAAAAAAGCAATCTTATCTGGAGTAGTACAGTTAAGAGCCATTGCAATCATTGTTCCTTTTTTTACAGCCTCTTGATTTAACCGGGGTAAACTTCCAGGCAAGCCCATACAAACAGGGCAAATATTCTCATTAATTTGAAATTCTCTGTAGTTTGCCTTACATGAACAAAATAATTTGCTTTCAAGATTTGTCAACTGACAGTGAATTTCTAAACCGATCTTTGTCAAATTGGAACCTCCGGTAACTTGACAGTATTTTCTAATGCATGAGCAGCTCGCAATAGAAGTTTATCCTGCATGGAATCGGCCAACAATTGTATTCCAATAGGCAATCCATTTGAGACAGCAAAGGGCACTGAAATTGCGGGTTTTCCTGTAAGATTTGCTGTGACGGTGTTAATATCAACTAGAAATAACGCTATAGGATCATCAATCTTTTCACCTATCTTAAATGGAAGAATTGGAACGGTTGGTGCAATCAAAAGATCAAATTTCTTGAATGCGTCATTTATTTCTCTAGTAAGTTTGCTTTTTATTTTTAGTGCCTTTAGAAAATATTTTCCTGCATGACCTGTGGATGGGACAAAACCTCCAATAATCATTCTTCGTTTAACTTCAGGACCGAAATTTTGCCGTGCCTTTGTAATGTAAGAATTAAACTCATAACCCTCAACTGAAAAATCATAACCGTATCGGAGATTATCATACCTTGCAAGATTGCTACCAGCCTCGGTTGCAGTTATTGTGTAATAAGCTGCAACTGAATATTTGACCATATCCAGTGAAATTTCTTCGCATGTTGCCCCAAGATTCTCTAGTTTTGATATTGCATCTTTTGTTGCAGATAAAACTGCAGGATCAACTCCATCTCCAAGCATCTCCTTGATTATTCCTATTTTCTTGCCTTCAATCCCAGAATCAATTCCTGAAAGATAGTTTTCATCTTTGTTATCCACAGTAGTGTTATCGTTAGAATCCAAACCAGAAATGATGTTTAGCATAAAGGCAGTATCTTTTACAGTTCTAGTTAGTGGACCAATCTGCTCAATACTGTTTGCATATGAGACTAATCCATATCTGCTAATTAATCCATAAGTTGGCTTGAAACCAACCACAGAGCAAAAGCTAGCAGGGTTTCTAACAGAGCCACCAGTGTCTGAACCCAATGAGGCAACACATTCAAAGGCACTTACAGAAACTGCACTTCCACCTGAAGAGCCACCTGGGACATGATCAGTTTCCCAAGGGTTTTTGCTTGGACCAAATGCGCTAAATTCAGTTGTCAATCCCATAGCAAATTCATCAAGATTTACCTTTCCCACAAATATAGCATCTTGTTGTTTTAATTTTCTAATAACGGTTGCATCATAGGGGGCAACAAAATTTTCAAGCATTTTTGAGCCACAAGTAGTTTTGCTGTTTTTTATGCACATGTTATCTTTAATTGAGATTGGCATTCCAAAGCATACTCCAACTTTATCTCCAGACTTTACTTTCCTGTCAATCTCTTGTGCTTGATTAACTGCATCTTCATTTATCGATAAAAAAGCATGGAGTTTGTCATCGATACTTTGAATTCTTTCTAGGGTTTTTGCAACAAAATCCTCAGCAGAGATATTTCCATTTTGTACTTCTTGGACAAATTCAAGGGCAGAGATTTTGAGATTCATTAAGACATCTTTGGTGCTCTAACATAGGTTCCTTTGTAGTTGTTTAGTTTTTCAATTAGTTTGTCATCAAATGGAATGTATTTGTCTTCTCGTAGATGAGAGATTGGCATTTCTTGCATGGATATTTCTTCTGACTCTACTCCTGCAGAATCTAAAATATCAAAATAATTAATCATAGTTTGTACTTTGTCAATATACTCCTTATGATCATGGACATCTATCTTCATTAATTTTGAAACGTATTGAATTTCTTCTTCAGTAACCATCACTTACACCTATGGTGTTAACCTATCAACATCTCGTGGATAAAATGTCACATCTCGGATATTTTCAGTCCCAGTTAGTGCCATAATCAGCCTTTCAAGACCAATTCCACAACCAGCATGAGGAGGAACTCCATAATCAAATGCACCAAGATGATACTCAAAGGCATCAGTCTTCATTCCCTTGTTCTTCATTCTCTCAGCTAATTCATCTCTTTTTTCAATTCTTGTGCTGCCTGAAGACAATTCCAAATCCCCAAACATCAAGTCAAATGATTCAGAAATTTTTGGATTTGATTTACTATCCTTTACGTAAAATGGTTTTGGACCCAGAGGCCAATCCTTGATAAAGTAAAATCCTTCTAGTCCAATTTTTTTGAGATTAGATGGATACAAGTCATCGCCCCATTCAGTTTTTGCACCTGCCTTTTGCATTTTGTCCACTAGTTCATCATAAGAATATCGTGGAATAGATTCAGGGATTGGAGGGGTTGAAAATTCCACATCAGGATTATCTTTTACATAATTATTCACTGCTTTAATTGAAACCTTGATGATGTCCTCTATTCTATTCATCACATCATTGTAATCAACAAATGCCTCTTCTAGATCAATTGAGATTGCTTCAGCTAAGTGACGATTTGTTCGTGATGGTTCGGCTCTAAAAATTGGTGCTATCTCAAAGACTTTTTCAAAACTCATAGTCAATTGTTCTTTATACAATTGCGGACTTTGTGCCAAGAAAGCTTCTTTGTTATAATAAAAGATTGGGAATAAAGCAGCTCCTCCTTCAGTAGCTGTTGCAATCATTTTAGGGGTATTGATTTCAGTGAACTTTCCTTCGTTAAAGTAATCTCTAATTGATTTTAAGACAAGACTTCTAGTCTTGAAAATATGTTGGAGCACCTTACGTCTAAGATCAATTGGACGCACCTCAAGTCTAGTATCGATATTTTTCACAGTTTTTGCAATAGGCTCAAAGGGCGGTATCTTTTCAACTTCTGAAAACACTCTAAGTTCTGTAGGAACTATCTCAAACCCTCCAGGTGCCTTTTCAGAGGATTTCACATTTCCAGTAATTGCCACTGAAGAATGTGCTTTAAGTGAGGATATTTTTTGACGAATCTCATCAGGACAGTCACCTTTCTTTGCTATAACTGAGATGTCTCCGTTTTTGTCACGAATTGTGGCAAAACTAATGTTACCATGTCCCCTTATTGTCAAAACCCAGCCCATGATGGTTACTATATTGCTATCCATAGTGGGGTTTATTTCATCAGAATAGTGAGATCTACGTAAATTTCCTAATTCAGTTTTTATCATAATTTACTTTATTCCCTTTTCATGGTGTAATTAATTGTTAACCAGTGTTTTTTACTCATTCTAATTTCAAACTTCAAATTGCTTTATACAATTAGGAGAATTGCAGAAATTAATGAAGGAATTTCACTTAGATGAAAATACCAGTAAATGGCTCAGAGATGAAAACAAAAAAGAAAAAGTACCATGTTCTAAGGGTTGAGATAACTTCTCACTAAAAGAAAACCTAATCAATAACAAACACCAGACATTCTATGTTACCAGTATTAACCCAAAGAGAGAAAATGCTACTATTTTTCAGCCATGTAAGCAATAAACAAGATTGTTGAGACAACAACAGAGATTCCTACAATTATTGCTAATTCTTTTCTTGAAAATATACTTGCTTGAAAACTCATAAATTTTCTACCTTAAATTGGATATTTACCTATTTCTGTATTGGTAAGAATAAAGAATTTAGAATTTAACTTTAGATCTCATTACTTTAATAATTTTATCATGTTGTTTATACTCAAACTGTAAATTATGTTCTAACCGTTTCATAGTTTCTTTTAGCCTCTCATAATCTTTTTCAGATTTGGGATTCTTCAACTCTGGCTCTATTGATTCTTTATGTTCTTCGAGTTTTTTGATTCTTTTATCATTTACCTCTAGCTGTTTTTCTAGCAAATCTAATTCATCGGTCATAGTTTTTTACTGATTTTTGTATTTTTAAGTTCATTTGCATGCGATACTTGCAATATAGTCTGAATCATGTTTTTTTATATGGAAAACTCTGCCAAAAATATCAGATTTTTATGCTTAATTTGTCGGATTTCTATTTTTTACTCTTTATCGACAAACCCTTTCATACTAAATTCAAATCTTTTACGATTTAGTCCTCTTAAGGTATGAATCTCTAGGGAATTGATATTGTGGTATCTCTTTTTTGCGTTCCATTGTGACTAAATATGTGAAATGTGGTTAATAATTTATGAAGTTAAAAATAATTACAAATGATTCTGATATCTCTAAGACTGGAGAATTTCCTTGTATTTCATGTCATACAAACTGCTGCAAAGAGTATGTGATATTTGTTAATGCTCATGACATTTACCGACTCTCAGTTGGATTAGGATTGGCCCCAGAAAGTTTTCTTGAGATTTATGGTGCAAAGGATTATGATCTTGGAATAAAGGTAAAAGAAGGTTTGTTAGATCTTGCTTTAAAACAAAAAGATGGCGGATGTATGTTTCTTGAAGAATCTAAAGATATCTTTCGGTGTACTGTAAATGACTTTAAACCAAGTGTGTGTAAATCATATCCATTTCAAATGACAAATGGAAAATTAATCCAGATGAGTGATAAAATGTGCCCTGTTGAGTGGGATACTAAAGAATTTGAGGCTATGATGTCAACTCATCTCAAAAAAGACAAAGATGAATGGAAGTTTTATGACGAACTTGTACTAGAATGGAATGCAAAGTATTCGATAAAAAAACCACTATCTGCATTTTTGAAATTTATGCTAGATAGAATGGTTTTAGAATTTGCAAAGTCTTGATAATTTATTTTATCTTTGGATAATGGAACCATTTTGACCATTTCTGATTTTACATTTCAATAACAAAACGAAACTATTCTTTATTTTGTTTTGCTAAAAAATCCATAAAAAACTCTCTTTTATACTCCACATAATCATCCATGACCTTAGTTTCCATATCAATTAGAAAATAACCAACAAGGAAATATTACATGTTTTTGAACAACTTCCAAAGTATTAATTTTTACCTGGTGACGCAAATTAAAGAAAATTTAGGAAGTGTTAACATGTTTTGAAATGACATGTAAACATTTCCTAAGTTTTTTTCAATAGAACTTAAGATGCTGTTTTAAAATTATTTTTAGCGTAATAACTATCTTTAAATTTCAAAGATTGTTCAAAGCTTTAATCGTTGCTTGTTGTCTATGTGCAAAGATTTTTTTGAGTTTATCTAGAGCATACCATTCAAACATTTTTCCAATAAATCCATACTGTAGTTCAAATTCAATCTCATCTGTTATCCTTGTCTGGTTTTCGTTTATTTTATGAAAAACATGAGTATGCCTCCAGCGTTTGAATAATGCATTACTCATTTCATCGACATATGTGTATGGCTTGCAAGATGTAATTTTGGTTTTCCAGGTTATGCGAGTCAGTAGCTTGCTTGAAAAATAAGCAGTTTGCCCCAGAGTTATTTTGTTACTGCTTGATTCTATTATCTTGAAATCCAACTTTTTTGGGGTTATTACTTCTAAATGGTGTAAATCAGTATAGAAATCCCACACCTTGTCAACAGAAGCATCTACAAGAAAAGAATGATTAAAGGTTTTCAACTATATTGAAATCTTATGCTTGTAATATATCTCCAAAAGTAATGTCTTGGAATGTTTGTATTAATATCTAATAAAAAAATATCTCCAACATATACGGAAAACCTATATCTTGGGCATCAAATGTTTTGTAAAATTTTATCTAGAAATTTTTTAAATTAGTGCAAAATCTTTGCCTCTAACTATATCCCCATACACGTTGTGCTCCCACTCGGATTTGAACCAGATTGTTAAAGGAATTATGATATTGAACTTGAGATAACGGAGAATATCATAAAATAATTTCAAGGATCCTTTTTGTTAAAATAGACACATGTAATGATTCTACAACTAAAAGTAAACCAGATTCTAAACTAGATTTACATTAAATTACCGCCATTTTTCATAAATATCATGACTCTTACTAACAAGGAAAAAATGGTCGCAATCATCTCAAACGGAATTGCAGTTTACTCCCTATTGCAGGAAAGAGACAGTCTTCCTGAAAACACTACAATGTATGATTTTGTACTAAAGGTAATTCCTGAAAATATCAAATCTGAATTAAACATCGAACTAATAGATGAGGTATTTCAATACGTTTCATCCGCACATAGTTCATAAAGTGTAAAATACAAATGCAAACATCAATGACTGCAATAGCAACTCTAGGGTCTCATTGTTCTTTACAAGTTCTCAAGGGCGCAAAAGACGAGGGCCTGAAAACTATTCTAGTCTGTGAAAAAAAACGTGAGAAACTATATCGAAGATTCCCATTCATTGATGAATTGATCATTGTAGATGCATTCAAAGAAGTCTTAGACCAAAAATGCCAATCCACTCTACAACAAAATGATGCAGTTCTAATTCCACATGGTACTTTGATTGCACAGATGAGTTCCGAAGAGATTGAATCTATCAAGACCCCTATTTTTGGAAACAAGTGGATTCTCAGATGGGAATCAGACAGAGAGATGAAAGAAAAAATGATGAGAGAAGCAAACCTGCCTATCCCAACACCAGTATCGGATCCCAAGGATATTAACAAATTAGTAATTGTAAAAAGGCAAGGAGCTGCAGGCGGAAAAGGATACTTTTTAGCAGCAAACGAGAATGATTACAATGTAAAAAGAAATCAATTGATTTCAGAAGGAGTAATTTCAAAAGATGAAACACTTTACATTCAAGAATATGCAGCAGGAGTTTTAGCATATTTACAATTCTTTTACTCTCCACTAAAACAAGAACTAGAGTTCTTTGGAGTTGACCAAAGGCACGAATCTGATATCGAGGCTCTAGCCAGGATACCATCAGAGCAGCAACTCAAATCAAGCAAGGTTCCATCATTTAATGTAATTGGGAATAGTCCTTTGGTTCTAAGAGAATCACTTTTAGAAGAGGTATATAATATGGGAGAAAACTTTGTGGATGCAGCTAAAAAAATAGTGGCACCTGGAATGAACGGACCATTTTGTATTGAAGGGGTATATGATGAGAATGCAAAATTTACATCATTTGAGTTTTCAGCAAGAATTGTGGCAGGAACCAACATCTACATGGATGGCTCCCCATACTATTCTCTTTTGTTTAATGAATCTATGAGTATGGGGAAAAGAATTGCAAGAGAAGTAAAGGAAGCAATTAATTCAAATCAACTAGATAAAATTATGACATAAAACAAGTAACACAAAAAAACTCCAATTTTAAAATTATTTTGCAGTAACTTCCATTCCATGCTGAGATTTGACAATATACTTGTCTCGAACCTTGACACTAACCCAATCAATTACCAAAACTGTAATCAATACAACCAGCATAAAAATTGCAGCTTTTCCATACTCAAAGAATTTGATAAAATTGATAATATAAAATCCAATTCCTCCTGCTCCAACTAATCCAAGAATGCTAGTTTGACGAACATTATAGTCAAACATGTAAAGTATCTGGCTTAAAAGATGAGATGCAGATTCAGGAACTACAACATATCGAATTAATTGGGTTTTAGAAACTCCTATTGAACCAACTGCATCCATAGGATCAGAGTCAATAGTTTCAATTGCATCATACTGTAATTTTGCAACAAATCCTACGGTATACATAATAATTGCCAAAACACCTGCAAAAGTTCCAGAGCCTACCATAATTACGAATAAAAGAGCCCACAAAATTGACGGAAACGTACGTACTGCTGCCAACAATGCCCTAATTGGAGCATAGACAAATTTGCTGTTTAGATTTCTTGCAGCAAGCATACTTAGAGGTAATGCAATTGCAACTCCCACTGCCGTTCCAATAAATG
>JAOTZM010000056.1 GCA_029861345.1 Candidatus Nitrosopumilus sp. | reverse complement strand
AAAATGAACAAGAACAAATTACTATTACTGCAACTGAAGATGAAACAAAGGAAAATGCAAAAAATGTAACATTTCTAATTGGTTTGTTTCATGACAATGAAATGATATTTCGAAACTATTTCTTTGCAGAAGATGGAATCTTGAAAATCAAAGTAATTCCAACAAAAGAAAGTGACGTTACAATTCATGGGGAACAAGACTCCTTGCTTGGAGCATGGCATGGAACTGAATCTCATCCTATAGAAATTACAGGACCTTTGTTTGATTCAGGCGGTCTATATAATTTTGAGATTGAAGTAAGAACAATCGATGAATCAACTAACATCGTAGAGGACTCTGGCATCTACAATGCTGATTTGAGCATTATTGAAACTAGTTCATACCTTCAAAAAGATGCAGAAAACAATGATGTGGAATTTCGATTAAAGTCCTATTTTGATTTAATTTCTAATTTTGAATATAATCCTCAGACCAAACAGATAACATTTGAAATGCCATTTGATTGGAGTGAAAAGCAAATGTCTCATATATCTGTAATCCACGTAGAATCACATTTTCCAAAAGATTTTGCCGAATTTTTATCTCCTAGCTATTCTGGTTATGTAAATGGAATTGAGCTATTCAAATCCTCAGTATCGGTTGACGATTATACAGAAGAAGATGAAAGAATAGTTCACTTTGTTTTGTTACAAGATCATCTGAGATTTTTGAAAAATGAAATGAAAAAATCAGATGAGCCAATTCCCGAAAATATTGTATTTACATTATCTACTAGTGAAAAAACAGCATTTCCTTTAGAGGCATATACGAAAAGTGAGGACTTTAAAGTAAACCTTTCATGGGATCCTTTAATGATAGAGCCTGGAATTGACACAAACTTTGTTTTTACTATTAGAGACGGAAGAACTAATGAACCTTTAAGAAATTCTGATTATACATTTGTAATAATTCAGAATGGAAATGAAATTTTTCGTACATTAGGAAAGGCGCAAGTTGGTGGTGAATTTGAAAAATTTATATTTGGAGAAGACCAGACGGGCCCAACAATAATAAAATTTGAAAATATTAGAAATACAGGACAAGAAACGGAATTTGGATTTGTTGTGGCACCTGAATTTGGAACCATCACATTACTTGTCTTGGCAATTTCAATAATTAGTGTAGCTATTATAACTAGAAAAAATTCGCTTAGATTTAATCTCTAAAATGCAATGAGCTTTACAGTATCCATATTTTTGTTTGTCTGAAAATCTTTTGTCATTGTAGATATTTTTTCTGCTTCGCCATCAATAACAAAGAGCTCCATACATTTTTCTTTCTCAATCTTACTATGAAGATGCGTTGTAATTAGATCCTCAAAGTTATGAGTAATTCCTGAAACAACATGATCAAACTCGTCATTGTGGACAATCAGAAGAATTGCATGTATACTACCAGACAAATCAGCCTTTTGTTTTTCTTCAGAAACAAATGTTCTAATTCCTGCTCGAATAGCTTCGGACCTACCTGAAAATCCCAAAGATGATTGAAGTTTGTCTAATTCTGTAAGAATCTCGTCATTTAATGAGATTGAAACTATGGGCATATGGCTAATGTTATTAATTATCTTATAAGTTTAGCAATTAAAATTATTAAGAATTTATAGATTTATTAATAATCTAGATTCATTGGGTGCGTGAATATACAAATCAAACTTGCAATTATTGCAATAGCTGTAATAATTCCTTTAAGCTCTATTGTTGTTTATGGGACTGAATCAAATCAACAATTCGCTAAAACTGATAGTTCAAAATTACAAGTCATCTCATCATTTTATCCTCTTCATGAATTTTCACAAAATGTAGGACAAGAAAAAGTTGATGCAATTTTACTGGTTCCAATTGGAGTAGAACCTCATGATTGGGAACCAACAATTAAAGATGTACAAAGAATGCAAACATCTGATCTTGTAATTATCAATGGGATAGGTTTTGAAAATTGGGTTGATAGTTTAGATGAAATTACTTACCAAGGAAAAATTATTGATACAAGTAATGGAATTTTAATAAAGAATTTTGATGAAGAACATGATGAAAATTTTGGAGATCCTCATATCTGGTTAAATCCTGTTAATGCAAAAATACAAGTTCAAAATATTGCAGATGCTTTTTCTGGTTCAGATCCTGATAATCAGAAATACTATCAATCAAATGCTGCAAAATATATCAAACAACTAGATTTACTTGATTTAAAAATTCGAAATGAATTATCTAATTGTAATCATGATTTTATTGCTTTTCATGATGCATTTTCATATTTTGCAGATGAATACAATCTGAACCAACATACAATTATTTCATCAAATGATCCACATGGAGAAGCTACTGCAAAAACACTAGAAGATGTAATTTCTATATCCCAGAAATTAGACATTAAAGTAATTTTTAGTGAAGAGACTGTTGATACTAGAACATCTGAAATAATTGCAAATGAAATAGATGGAAAAGTTTTAGTTTTATCTCCTTTAGAAGTTGGCTCTGATGGTAATTACATTTCAAAAATGACTGAAAATCTTGATAGTCTTAAAGAGGCGTTATGTTGAAAGTAGTTGAAATTAGTAATCTTACTGTTCAATATCCAGACGTTAAAGCCCTTGATGATGTGAGCTTTGTGGTTAATCAAGGGGATTTTCTAGGTATAATTGGGCCTAACGGTGCAGGCAAATCTACCCTTTTTGATTCTATGCTGGGACTAAATACAAAGTATAAAGGAATCATAAAATTTTTTGGTGAGGATATAAGAAAATCAAAAAATTATCTTAAGGAAATTGGGTATGTGCCACAAAAACCAATCTTTGAAAAAAATTTCCCAGTTACAGTTAATGATGTTGTAAGAATGGGTCTGAAAAACGAATCTGATGAAAATAAAATCGACGAAATTCTGCAACAATTATGGATACATGAACTTAGCAACAGAAGAATTGGTGAGTTATCTGGAGGACAACAGCAACGAGTCTTTATTGCAAAAGCTTTGGTTAATAATCCAAAAATACTGATTCTAGATGAACCTGTCACAGGAATTGATCAACAAAGCATTGAATTATTCTACAGTATACTACGTGAATTAAACTCAAAGCAAAAAATTACAATTATTTGGTCTTCTCATGATCTAGATGCAGTTAATCAACTAGCAAATCATGTTGCATGTCTTAATCGGACATTATTTTTCCATGGAGAAGCTGAAAAATTCTTTTCTGATGATGAACTTGTAAAACAATATTCTGAGGCCTCAATGCAGGAACATATGCATCATCACTGAACATGTCTTTTGAAATTCTAACCTATAGTTTCATGCATAGAGCATTGATCTCTGGAGTAGCAATTGCAATTCTTTGTTCTGTAGTTGGACTATTCCTAGTCTTACGACGCTATTCGTTATTTGGTGATGCAATTGCACATTCTTCATTTGGTGGAATTGCTTTAGGTTTGTTAGCAGGTGTTTATCCATTATGGACAGCTTATGGAGTTTCAATTGCTAGTGCACTAATAATTACAAGAATCAAAGACAGATTCAACATTTCTGGTGATGCATCAATTGCAGTACTTTTGTCATCAGGTATAGCAATTGGGCTCGTAATTATTGGATTATCCGGAGGTTTTACAATTGATATCTTTAGTTTTCTATTTGGAAGCATCCTTCTTGTTAGTGTAGATGATACTGTTCTAATCTTAGCATTAACTGGAATTATTCTAATTGTAATTTTACTTTTGTATAGACAAATTCTTTATTCTACATTTAATGAAGAACAGGCCAAAGTTAGCGGAATTCCTGTAGAAAAAATCAACTATTTGATGGTGTTTATGGCTGGAATAACTGTAGTTACATCGATTCAACTTGTAGGTGTTTTGTTAATTTCAGCTTTGTTTGTAATTCCTAATGTAACTGCAATCATGTATGGAAAAGGTTTCAAACAAACAGCAATTATTTCAATAAGCTTTTCTGTTTTCTCTGTAATTGCAGGAATTTTAATCTCTTACATCTTTGATATTACCCCTGCTGGAACTATTGTTTTATTGTCGATTGGTTTGCTTGCAGGAACTATGGGAATAAAGTCTGCTGGATTGTTATCTAAGAATTAATTAACAAATTTAATCTTCTTTTATCTTGAATACTCTTTACAAAAAACAATGATGTTGCAATAATCCCTAATGCTATTAGTGGTGATGCAAGCTCTGTATACTTTAATTCAAAATCATTTGATAATTGAACCTGTGAAGCAATAACTGGGATTTCTGTCATCTTTATAGTTCCAATCTTGTTTGCTTGTTGCTCAACGAACCATACGTTATCATTTCCATCTGATGTCATAAACTGAATAAATGTTGTTTCAGTTGGAACTGGAACTTCAATCAAGTTATTGTTATCTGGATCATAGACTCCAATGTTATCTACTGTATGCTGTGCAAACCATACATTTCCATATCTATCAAAAGTCATTCCAAATGGTAATGCTTCCTCATCTGGAACTACAATTCTCTCAAATGTCTCCAAAACTGGGTTGAATCTGGTAATTGCCAAGCCCGTATGCTCTGCAATCCATAGATTTCCATCATC
Source organism: Candidatus Nitrosopumilus sp. (assembly GCA_029861345.1). GTDB lineage: Archaea > Thermoproteota > Nitrososphaeria > Nitrososphaerales > Nitrosopumilaceae > Nitrosopumilus. The sequence continues at coordinate 5,139 of JAOTZM010000056.1, read as the reverse complement.
ATCAAAAAGCAAAGCCTCGGGACCTTGTAATGGAGGCTCACTTGAGAATTGAGTTATTTTATTATCTTTAGGATCAATATATCCAATCTTACCTGCACCTGTTGTTGTAAACCATATCTTTCCATCTGCATCAGTTGCTAATGCAAATGGTAGTGATTCTCTTTCTGGCAACACAATTTCTTCAAACATGTCAAGTTCTGGCAAATATTTTACAATTCTATCTTTATTGATAATGGTAATCCAAATGTTATCATCAAAGTCTGCCTGAATGAAAAGTGGAGTATTGTCTGAAATTACTGGATCTAGTTTTGGAATTGTTTTTGTTGTGATCTGTTTGGTTTGAGGATCCATGAATCCAATTTGATTTCTTGGAGTATCTGTAAACCAAATTCTTCCTTTGTTATCTTTTGTTAGAAATGTTGTTACTAGTCCATCAAAGGAATAAGATGAAAATTCTTGTGTTTCAAGTGAAAATTGCCATAACCTTGGAGCAGATGCATCACTTATCCAAATAGAATCTCTTCCATCATACACTGGGAATAAGGGCTTTGCATCTTCGGGTAATTCATATTCAATGATTTGAGTTTGAATGTCTGTTAGTCTTGGTTTTACAAGCAAATTCAAAATCTTTGATTCATTTGCATTTTCAGTTCTCTGAGCTTCAATTTCTATTAACCATTCTCCTGAAAACCCAAATGTCAATTCACCCTGAAATTCAATTGCTCTATCTTCTTCTTGTTTGATAATTTCCATTGGAACCTCAATTGATGAAATATTTTTTGCTGGATTTGACATCTTTACTTTAATCTGGTTTGAATCATTAAGAGGCTTACCTTCAAAATCACTTATCTTGACGAGGATTGTATTTTTTCCACTGGAAAATGGTGAAATGTCAATATCAAATTTTGCATTTTCTGTAAACTCTATAGTCTTAAAACCATAAACAATCTCTAGAGCATCAGCTTTTTGAATTTCACCTGCAGGTAATGTTCCATTAGTTAATAATGCAACAACTCCCAGAAGAACAATCCCTAATATTGCATCAACTTTAAGTGATCTCTTTAGTTTTTTGTGAACAGAAATTTTTCCTGATGAAAAATTTTTTTCTGCATTTTTTTGAACTTTGAACTGGAAAAATCCTCCTAAACCAACCATTATCGCAGCAATTGCAATTTTGAGAATAATCAATTGACCATAAACAGATTCTGAAATTAATCCTACATCGCTTTCTAAGAACCACATTAGAGTTGGTCCTGTAATGATCACCACTCCTACTGAAATAATAAATGCTATTGAAAATCTTGGAATTAATACCAAGCTCATCTTTTCTCGATTTTTTTCTTTTAGCTGAGAAAATGTTGGGAGTAATGTAAAAACAAAATAAAATATACCTCCTATCCAAACTGCTGCAACCAAATTATGTATGTAATCTAATGCAAGTGCTCCCATCTCTCCACTAGCTGCACCGTGTCCAATCATACTCGTAGTTGCAATTAATACAAGTGACATGACTAACATTGGAATTTGATTTTTCTTTGAAAGCATTTTTCTTCTATCCATTCCAAACCAAATACCAAGCAAAATTATTGTAATGATCATTCTTGCAAGCCAAATTGTTCCAAAATATGTTTGAATCACATCAATTGGCGAAGTTTCTAACCTAATTGTTTGAATTACAATCATGAGAATATCTGAAATGAAAACAAGCATCAATCCTATTCCTGTGATTGACATGAATTTTCCATGATGGAAATTCTCTATTTTTTCTAATTCTTCTTTAATTAGTTGCTTGTTTTGTGTTCCCCAAATTATGAGAGATGCAATTACAGCTCCTAAAACAATTGTTTGGCCTATAATTCCTGGAAATCTTGCACCAGCCTCAGGTAAAAATACAAGTTCCGATGGCTTTTCTTGTCTCACCAAAGATGGATCAATTATGACCTCTCCTACTCCAAACAAAAATGCATCAGGAACAAGATGTCCATCGACTTTAGAGAGAACTTTAGTTGATGCAGTATAAACTCCATCTTCTAGAGGAGGAGTTGTGACAATTAGAGATAATTCATCTTCATAGTAACTGGTATCTTTGTTATCAATTTGATTTCCATTGTTATCAAATACTTTAATTTCACTAAAGTTAATGTCAACTGGTTCTGAAAAAAACACGATTACTTCTGTAGTGCCAGCTGGTGCATTAGATGCAAAACTTGGAATAGTTTTTTCTGTAAAAGGATGTGCAGCTGCAATGGGAATTGAAATAAATGATAAAATCAATAAAGCAATCAGAAACTTCTGCATTTAATCTTCAGGTCATCATTGATAATTTAAACAGTTTTCATAACTTCGGTCTTTGTACCAATCCACGTAAAGATAATAATATGTTATAATGAGATGATAGCAGTGAATATAGCAATTTTTGGAGTTATTTGTTTATTATTTTCAGTTGGCATGATTGCACCATCTTTTGCACATACAACTGTTCATGTTGAGCAATATGCAATAGAAGCAGGCTGGGGAATTGAACCCCCTGTTGTAGGAATACGAAATGATCTCGTCTTTAAAATTACTGAGCCTGGAGAAACTGAAGGCTCTCACAAAGGAGTTACTAGTGTATTTCGAGATATAGGCGCTACTGTAATGTTTGGTGGCGCTACAAAAAAAATTGAAATTAATTCTGATCCTAGACCTGGATATTATTTTTCGCCAATTATTCCAACTAAAACTGGTAGTTACATGGTAGAACTCAAAGGTGAAATTCAAGGCACTCCAATTGATGTAAAAATTCCAGTTGAAGATGTGGAGCCCACTGCTGTTTTAGATTTTCCTCCTACAAGCAGTGAAGGAGCTGCAGATGTTGCTGCATTAAAAAATGCAATTTCATCTCTTCAACAAGATGTTTCAAAACTAAAATCTGGTGAAACTTCTGTATCTTCTGATGGTGGAGAAGCCTATGACTTTGCAATATTTGGATTATCAATTGCTGCAGCAGCTATAATCTTGGCAATTATTGCTTTAGTAAAAAGAAAATAGAAAAGAGGGATTCCTAAAATCTTGGAACAACTCTAGATTTTGCAGTTACTGCCACGATGCTTATAATTGCAACAGCTAGTACCATCATTGCAATTGTACCAAATTCTGGGACAACGTTTGAGAATACTACTTCTTCACCAATTGGTCCTGTTTTAGGATCATCAACACCATAACCTGTAAAGGTAACAGTGATGTCTACTGGGTCAGAAGAGCTAAGTGGTGCTGTTGTATGCATACCTGTTCCTTCATGATGATGTGCACCTTCGTCCATCAAAACTTCTTCACCGTTTTGTGTAACCATCATATTATGATTAACATGTTCTGCATCTTTAAATTCAATGGAAATTTCCATTGCTTCTCCTGCAGTTGGTGTAGAAGTCCAGATTGAAACCTTTGTACCATCAGATAACATTCCAGTAGCGGTTGCATCGCCTTCTGTGCCCATCATTTCACCGTCGTCACCATGATCGTCCATCATTTCACCTTTGTCGTCTTCAGCTTCTACTTCTTGTACTATGATCGAACCTACCATCCAAGGATGTACCATACAAAAGTAAGGAATCTTACCTACTGTGTCTGGGGACCATTCAAATGAACTTCCTGCCATTAACAGTCCTGTATCAAATTCACCTGTTGGACCGTCAGCTGGACTTCCTGCTGTGAATGTATGGGCTGCAGTGTCAGGATTTGACATAATTACAACTCCGCCAACATCAACTGTGGCAGTAGTTGGAATGTAACATCCTTCTGCAGTTTCCTCACAACCGGGTGCACCAGAACCTAGTGCAGCTTCAATTGTAACTTCTGAATGATCTGCAAAAGCAGCTGGTGTTATTGCAACGATTCCAGCTACAAGAGCAAATAGTACGAAGAAAGAGCTAATCGCTATAGTCTTCATTAGAAAGATTACTTGTCAGGATACATAAAAACTTCACTGGAATTTCCATAGGTAGAATCTAGTTTTTTCTAAATTGGTACAATTTTAGAATTCCAAATAAAGGAATTCCAACATACATTCCAATATTTAGTAGAACTATGGAGATTCCATATCCGAGCATCTCTTGTTCAGAATCAATGTCTACATAACTCAATAAAGATAGTGATGATAACATTGGAGTTAGTGTTACTTTCATAACTTCTTTGAAAATTGGTTGTTCTCTTTCAAAGTCAGCAATAATTGGTGAAAATGAATAATAAAATTGGTTAAAGGTAGCCATAAATGCCATACCTGAACTAGTTTCTAAAATTGTATTGTCTCTAAGCTCTCGTAGTTGTTGAACTTGTGGAGCTAGTTCTGAACCAAATGTTGCAGTTGCAATTAGACATCCTCCATTTTCTCCATTTATTGCTTCATCAGTGTCTGGTGATGTTGTTGGTTGAGCAAGAGCCTCACCTACAATAATATCAAAAGAAACTGTTTCTGTTGGAATGGGTTGGAATAATATTCCTTCTACTTCAAAGTCCATTGAATATACTCCTTCACCAAGATTAAATTCAATGGGGATCTTTACAGAACCCACTGATGTATGTGTTAGTGGAATAGGTCCAAAAACAATTTCACCATCTTTTGAAACAGCTATGGTATAATCAATATGCTCTTGAATTTTTTGTGTTTGAGGGTTGATAAAATCAATATTTATTTTAGTTTGAATATTTGGTTCAATTAAATCATGTACTAATTTAACATCTAGTGTACCTTTATCAGTAGGCAAAGTCTGAGATTCAGCATACGCTGGAATTACTAAAAGTGGAACAAGTAACAACGCAAAGAGAATTTTCATAACTTTTGGCTTGTTATGATAAATAAAAATTGTACTACATTTTCCCAAAAAAATTACCACGCTTAGAAATCCTATACCATCTTTAAATATGGACTTGACTTAATTTTATCGTTGTACCAGAAGTTTGCATTATTCATTACAATTATTGGCATTTTTACTATTCCTGCTGTTCTTCCAAATGCATTTGCACATGGACTTGGAGGAGATCAAGCTGAACCTTTGACTTTTGGAGATATGGAAGTTACAGTACGTACTGATTTGTCTCCATCTGATATTACTATAGGAGATATTGACGATGTTAATATGAAAATAAGATTCTTTGATACCA
>JAOTZM010000055.1 GCA_029861345.1 Candidatus Nitrosopumilus sp. | reverse complement strand
TAATTGAGCAAGATAATCAATCTCATCAATAACAAAAATTGCATTAAGTTTTCCTTCATCAATTTTGTTTAGGAGTCGTTTGAAGACCTCACTAATCGCTAGTCCAGTTGTAGGTAATTCTTTTTCATTTAGGTCTAATTGTCTGCCTAGACTTACTAATAATCCATATAATGTTGTCTCTTCTTTAGAATTAGAATAAACTAATTTAATTGGAAAGTTTGATTTTTTTACTCTTTCTTGAATTTTTGAGATCACTTTTTTAACAACCAAAGTTTTACCGGTTCCAGGTTTTCCATATACTAGAAGGTTTGAGGGTCTAGAACGTTTTAGAATGGGCAATAGTGATTGGGTTACTTGTTCTTGTTCAGAGTTTCTATGAAAAATAATGTCCGGAATATATGTAAAGTGAAGGATGTCTCGATTTTTAATAATGGACTTTCCAAATTCAGCTGCATCAAGCAATCGATCTATTGGATCTGACATACTCACACACCTTTATTTCCTTTCAATAACATCTTAACCATATCTAAATTAGGAGAGTATAGAATAGAATAGTAATTGTAGTTAAGTTTGTAATTAATTATTTTTAGTTAGTTTTAGATTTTCAAAAAAAATAAATTAAAAAATATAGAGTGGAAATATTGGTGTGTGGGTTAAATTCAAATATTCTTAGAGTTAACAAATTGTTAATTTGATGTTAAGAAACTTTCCCAAATCCCTATTTTGACCCTTTAATTTCCACTCCAGGCGTTAAGATGAGTGTTAACAGTGTAAATATCTTAGAATTGACCCTTTAATTTCCACTCCAGGCATAAAAATTCTCTATTTATGAGGATTATTTGGAATTGATTGTTAATAACAAAAAACTAACCAGGCGTAGTCTAGGCAGTCAATGTTAACAAACCACTTAGTTAACAAACATTATCGGATCAATTCAACTGTTAACATTCGATCCTCAAGATCTCAAAGATGGCTAAAAAACGTATTCGGATAGATATGGAAGACTCAGATGGTGCCCATTATGACATTAAATTAGAGGGCAACGTCACCAGAGATAAGGTTCTCAAAATATTTGAAATGATGGATTTGATGAATATTGAGGAAGAACAAGAACCAACAAACATGGATTCTGTCGGTTCTAAAATTTGGCATATTGTAGACAAATTCTTCCCTATGGGTAAATTTACATCCACAAATATTCTTGAAAAATATGAAGACGAATTTAATGAACCAATGAAACTCAGTATAATATCCACCTATCTGTCACGTTTTTCATCAAAAGGTAGGATTGACAGAATTAGAACAGGCCGTGAATGGACATATCAGACCATTAAGGTAGGGCAAAAACAACAATAATCAATCAAGAAATAGTAACTTTTCTAACTAATAATCGGTCTTTTCCAAGAATTACTTTGACATATTCCCCTTTTTGTATGTCCATATACTTTCTAAATTGTTTTGGAATTGAAATTGTTCCAGCAGACGTGATTTTTACCAAAACTTCATTCTCTTGTATAGACATATAATTATTATAAATTAATAATATATATAATTTATTAAAACCTATAATTAATAATTAATAATAAAATTAACCTATTTTACAGAACAATATGAATAAAATAATATCTTGAATTCCAAAAAACCCTAAAAAATTTCTTATGCAATTATAGAATTGATTTGAATTTCTTTAACCTTTGCTTTTCCTTTTTCAGTGATTGAATAAGTATATGGCTTTGTTTCAGTATTCCTCTGAACAAAACCATCTTCAAATAATCTCTTCATCAATCTAGAAGTGTGTTCTCTACTCCTCTTTAATGTGATTTGTATATCACGTGATGTCATAGCTTTGTCTGTGATTAGATGCAATACATAATCTGTTGGATTTGTATGATCTATACTGGTAATGCTAGGTGCAGAGACTGGTTTTTCAGGTACATCTTCAGGCTTACTAGTTTCTTTAACCTTCCTTTCTTGAACTTCATTCTTTGCTAATTTCTCTAAGAATTGTTTTAATTCCAAGTTTGGATCCTCTACCTTTTGCTCAATTCCTTGTATTTCTAAGGCATCTAGGCGTATTTTCATGTCAATTAATTGTCTTTCATAATACTCTAAACGCTCAGATTGTGATACCTCAGATACTTCACTCTTAGATTTTATGAATGATTGTACTTTGTAATATCCATATAAACTAACTAAACCTACTACAAAAGCTAAAATCACACCCAAAATCACTTCAGGGTCAGGAATTTCTACCAACATCACAAATTCTATGCCTATCTTGTGATTTATCGTGATTGAGCAACATTTTTTCACACTTTAGATTAACATACTCACATAGACTATCACAAACATCTCAACTTGACTTTGAAAATAATTATTACAAACATCACATATTACATGCCTGACGAATGAGTCTATCTATCACACTAATGACTTCTCCTTCCCTTTCTGAGAAGATATCACTCTCATTTATCACACTAATCTGCTCTGAAAGTTTGGATATCACATCAATATCATCAGGTAAAAGTATGCCTAGACCACGTAAAAGTATGATTGAATAGAATAACGCAATTAATTTTTCTCTAGATTGTCCAACTTGCCTGTAATATGCACCTTTTGTTATTGAAAAATTAGATTCTAGAAGATCTCTCTGATTTAAAATAATTTCAATTTGTCGTTCTGTAAATAGTGATTTTTTTATAATTTGGCGAATAATATTGTTAAAATTAGATTCTTCCAACTCTACCATAGCTATACAAATCTGTATACCAACATTCCAATTAAACTTTAAAGAGTCATCTACAAACCCCTTTTATGGCTGGAAATAAAGTTGAAATCTTTCTAAAATCAGAATTAAAAAAGAAAAATGCACTATTGTTTGTGTTAATTGATTCAGAAGTATCGAATTTGAAGGAATCAAACAAACTAGCTAAAGATGTTGAAAAAATTGGGGCCTCTGCAATCCTAGTTGGAGGATCCTCTGCTACTGATCAGATTGAAATGGCTCAGGTAGTTAAAGGAATCAAAAAAGGCATTAAAATTCCAATAATTCTGTTTCCTGGTAATGTAACAGGCGTAGTACCTGATGCTGATGCAATTCTATTTAGCTCGCTAATGAATTCAGAGAATCCATACTTTATCACACAAGCACAGGCATTAGGAGCTCCTAGTGTTCTCAAATTTGGCTTAGAACCTCTTCCAACTGCATATTTGGTAATAGGAGAAGGAACATCTGCATGGTTTGTAGGTTCAGCAAGAGGAATTCCATTTGAAAAACCAAAGATTGCTGCTGCATATGCCCTTGCAGCTCAATTTCTTGGAATGAGATTTGTATATTTAGAAGCAGGCTCTGGTGCAAAAACTAACGTTACCCCTGAAATGGTTCAGACTGTAAGGCATACATTTAATGGATTTTTGATAGTAGGAGGAGGGATTAAAGACGTAGAAACAGCTCAAAATTTGGTCAAAGCAGGGGCTGATGCTTTGGTTATTGGAACATTCCTAGAAAAAGGAGGAAGTATAAAAAAACTCCAAGAAATAGCAAAAACAATTCAAAGAAGCAAGTAATAAAACTGTATTATGTCTGAAAATGACGCAATTTCTCGTATCAAGGGCATCAAGATGCCTGATTATTATCATGATTATTACTCAAATCTCTCAGCTGAAACATATTCTGTTTTTGAGAGTGCAGCAGATGCAAAATCAAATTTGGTAGATTCTTCAGGCATAATTGAGCCGAAAATCGCATTTGATCTGGCAGATCGAGTCTCTAAAATGCACGAAATTGATATTGCTGAACCTCTAAGACAACTTCTAAAAATAAATGGAAAGGAAATTTCTGCACTAATCCTATCAAAAGAGATCGCCCTAGGCAAATACTCTCTTCCTGATTCTTCCTTAGAAGACAAACTAGATCTGGCAGTTCGAGTAGGTTTAGCAATCGTTACTGAGGGAGTAACAGTTGCTCCTTTACAAGGTATTAATGAAGTAAAGATAAAAAAAAATAAAGACGGCACTGAATATCTTTCAGTTTCTATTGCAGGACCAATGCGTTCAGCAGGAGGAACAGAATCTGCTGTAACAATACTGATTGCAGATCATGTTAGAAAGATAGTTGGACTATCAAAATTCCAAGCTAACTCCTTTGATGATGAAACAGGCAGATTCGTTGAGGAATTACGAATCTATGAAAGAGAAGCTAGCAGCTTCCAATTTCATATCTTAGATGAAGATATTGAACATGTCATTTCTAACCTTCCAGTAGAATTAGATGGTGTAGATACTGATCCATTTGAGGTTGTAAATCACAAATCTATGACTCGTATCAAAACTGATAGGGTTAGAGGAGGTGCTTTGCGTGTCTTAAACGACGGATTGATTGGAAGATCAAAAAAACTTCTCAAAAGAATTGAGTTGTATAATCTAGATGGTTGGGAATGGCTTAATGATCTCAAAGGTGCCATTCAGACAGGCGATAATCAGGAAGATGCTGCTGCTAAAAGAATGCGCGAAGTAATTACTGGCAGATCGGTCCTGTCCATGCCTAACAAATTAGGTGGATTTCGATTAAGATATGGAAGAGCATGCAATACAGGCTTTGCAGCAGTTGGTCTTCATCCTGTTATTGCTGAGATTCTCGATCATACTGTAGCTGTAGGAACACAAATTAAAATTGATATTCCTGGAAAAGGAGCAACTGTAGCTTTTGTTGATTCTATTGATACTCCGACAGTTCGTCTGAAAAACGGTAATGTTGTAAAGATTAGAGACGTTAAACACGGATTAGAAATCAAAAATGAAATTGAAAAAATCCTGCATCTTGGCGATATTCTAATTTCCTTTGGAGATTTCCTTGAAAACAATGCTCAACTTATTCCTTCAGGATATGTTGAGGAACTCTGGATAGAGGAATTAAAACAAAAAATCCAAAGATATGGACCTGATGATCAATATCTAAAACAATTTGTTACCAGAATACCAACTATAGATGAGGCCTTGAAAATTTCTCTTGATTTTCAAATCCCACTTCATCCACAATACCTGTATTTTTGGGATAAAATATCATCAAAAGAACTAGATCTACTATTAAAACCAAAAAAATCTAATGAAACATCAATTGAATATCCATTAGAAATTAAAAAAATTCTTGAAAATTTGGGAACCCCTCATAAGGTTGAAAATGAAACAATAATACTAGAAAATCTAGAGGCAAAAATTTTCTTTAATCTATTATTTAGAGAAAAACCAAACATTTGTGATTTATCGGTTCCAAAAATTCTAACAAAATCATCAGGGATCCAAATAAAGAACAAATTCTCAACTACCATCGGAGTTCGAATTGGAAGGCCTGAAAAAGCTGCTCCTAGACAAATGAAACCTCCAACACATGTCTTATTTCCAATTAGTGACAAAGGAGGACCTACTAGAGATCTTCTAAAGGCTTCTAGAACTGAACACTTCTTTACCAACATATTCAATAGACATTGCAACCAATGTGATGAACCTTCTATTGGGATAAAATGCTCAAAATGTGGTACAAAGACAACAATTACCTACAGATGTCCTAACTGTAGAGATAGTCTCAATGAACCATTTTGCGAAAAATGTAAGCGTAAAGCATCAAGTCATATGTACAAAGAATTTCCACTAAAAGCAAAATTACTTTCAGCTCAAGAAAAATTATACTTGCGTGCCCAAGAACCATTTAAGGGTGTTAAAGAGCTAATCAATCAAGATAGAATTGCAGAACCTCTTGAAAAAGGACTTGCACGTCAAAATTTTGGACTTTCAGTCTTCAAAGATGGAACTGTCAGATTTGATGCAACAAATTCTCCCTTGACTCAGTTCAGACCATCATGGATTGGAACATCAATAGAGAAACTAAAGGAGCTTGGATATTCTTATGACATTGAGGGAAAACCTCTTGAACACTCAGAACAGATTATTGAACTACGCATGCAAGATGTGATTATTCCTTATAATAGTGGAAAATATCTAGTTTCTACCTGTAAATACATTGATACTCTTTTAGAGAGGTTCTACGAAAAATCTCCATTTTATAATGTAAGGAATACTGAAGAACTGATTGGTCATCTAATAATTGGGTTAGCTCCACATACTTCTGTTGGAATAGTAGGACGAATTATAGGATATACTGAAACCCATGTTTGTTTTGGAACACCAAATTGGCACTCTGCAAAAAGAAGAGACGCTGATGGTGATGCTGATTCTATCATGCTTCTAATGGATAGCCTGCTTAATTTCTCGAGGCAATTTCTTTCTGATAGAATAGGTGGATTAATGGATGCTCCATTACTTGTTCAACCTCTTGTTTTACCACATGAATCTCAACCACAAGCACACAATCTTGAAGTCACAAAAATACTTCCTTTAGAATTCTTTGAATCTACATTTCAACAGATCAAAGCTTCAGATGTAACGTCTGTAGAAATTATCAAATCTCGTCTAGAAACTGAAAAACAGTTTTATGACTATTTCTTTACACATTTCACTTCATCTCTAACCACTTCAAAATCACGTAGCGCTTATTCGACACTTGGTTCAATGCTTGATAAATTTGATATGCAAGTCAAAAATGCTGAATTAATTGATGCAGTTAATACTTCAGAAATTGTTTCAAATGTTATTTCGACACATCTTGTTCCAGATATTATGGGAAATCTAAGGGCATATGCTAGACAAAACTTTAGATGTACTGGTTGTGGAAAATCATTCCGTAGAATGCCTCTCATTCAAACATGCCTATGTGGTCATAAACTAATCCCTACAATTACAAGAGGTTCAGTAGAAAAATATCTAAAACTAGCAAAAAGACTTGTTAAGAAATATGATGTAGGTGAATATCAAAGAGGAAGAATTCATGCTCTATCTGATGAAATTGAATTAGTATTTGGTAAGAATCAAGGAGATCAATCACTTCTCACTGATTATGCCTAGAATTATCTTAGTTTGACATATTCATAGGCACCTAACTTATTATCAAAACAGAATTTTACTTTTTGATAATTTTTTCTAAAAGACTTTACTTTTACAAGTATCTTCTTTGGATCCTTTTTCTCAATAATTACTTGTTTGATAAAGGATGCAATTTCTTGCATCTCATTCTTTTTCATTCCAAGTCGTGTGATTTCGGAAACGCCTAATCTAATTCCACCTGGATGAAAATAGTTTCTTCCTGCTTTAATGTCCCCTGGAATGAGCTGTCTGTTAACTATGATGTTTGCTTTTTCCAAGTCTGCTTCTACTTTTCCACCATCAGAATAATCTAAAACATTAACTGCAACCTGATGGGATTGTGTAAATCCTTGACTCTCTCCTAATACCTTGAATCCTGCATCACTTAAGGCATCTGCAAATGATTTTGCATTTTTAATTATCTGAGTAGCATAATCTTTTCCAAACTCCAAAGCTTCTGCAAATGCAACTGCTTTTCCAGCCATATGATGAATATGATGACTACTTGTAAGACCAGGGAAAGTTGCTTTTTTGATAGCCTCCTCATGTTCTTCAGAACCCAAAACAAGTCCCCCTTGAGGACCAAACAAAGTTTTATGAGTACTCATAGTCATAGTATCTGCACCTTCACGTAATGGATCTTGAAATTTTCCACCAGCAATTAATCCTGCAACATGAGCTGCATCATAATTAATATGCATATCATAACTCTTTAGAAAATCTGATAGTTCTTTGACAGGATGTGGAAATAAGAACAGCGAACCTCCAAACATTGCCATCTTAGGAAGACGACCATCTTTTTTTAAATCCTTGACTTTTTGTTTAGTTTTATCAATATCAATTGTCATTTCTTCTGCATCAAATGGATAGAATTCTATCTCTAATCCATGAACTAGACCAGCAGTTCCAAAATGTTCCTTTTTACCATGTGAAATATGTCCACCAGCAGGAATAGAAGGCGCTAACATTATGTCGCCTGGATTAGTAAAGGCAGAATACACAGCTAAATTTGCAACAACCCCTGAAATTGGTCTTACATCAGCAAATTTTGCTTTGTATAATTTTTTAGCCAATTTCATACATTCAAACTCAACATCATCGATGAAAACACAACCAGCATAGACCCTCTCTCCAGGCCATCCTTCAGCATACCTATTTCCAAAATCTGAAATTATAGCTTCTCTAACAGCAGGACTGGGAATATTTTCACTCGCAATTAATGGAATTGAATTTTCAAACCATTTATGATGCTGCTTTAATTTTGTGAAAATTTTATTGTAAGCCTCTTTATTCTGTGATTTGGCCATATTTTGCAACTTGATTTTCCCAATTTAAAAACACCGATGGTTCATGAAATTATTACATCCAGATCTGGAAGGTATAAAAGGGGAATCCAGAGTTTTTGCATCTATGGGTATGCAAGCTACTTCAAAAGGAAATATGCCTGTTGTATTACTAAAAGAGGGCGGTTCAGAAACCAAAGGTCGAGATGCACAAAAGAATAACATTGCTGCATCAAAAATTATTGCCGAAATCATTCATACAAGTCTAGGTCCTCGAGGCATGGATAAAATGCTAGTTGACTCATTAGGTGATGTTACTATTACAAACGATGGTGCAACCATCCTAAAAGAGATTGATGTTCAACATCCAGCCGCAAAAATGCTAGTTGAAATTTCTAAAACTACAGACAATGAAGTTGGAGATGGTACCACCTCAGTTGTTGTTTTGGCAGGTGCTTTACTTGAAAATGCTGAATCATTAATTGATCAAGATGTTCATCCAACAATTATTGTTGATGGTTATAGAAAAGCTGGAAAAAAGGCAAAACAATTTCTTGAAAGTATTGCAGATAAAATCTCACCAAACGATAAATCTATTCTAACTAAAATCGCAAAGACTTCAATGCAAACAAAACTTGTTAGAAAAGACTCTGATCAACTTGCAGAAATTATTGTAAAATCAATTCTTGCTGTTGCGGAAAAAGATGGTGAAACTTATGATGTTGATATTGATGATATTAAGGTAGAAAAGAAGGCAGGAGGCTCTATCAAAGATTCTATGATTATACAAGGTATTGTTCTTGACAAGGAGATTGTTCATGGAAGTATGCCTAGGAAAGTTACTGACGCTAAAATCGCATTAATCAACACAGCATTAGAAATTAGTAAGACTGAAACTGATGCAAAAATTAACATTTCAAATCCTCAACAACTCAAATCATTTTTAGATGAAGAAAATAGAATGTTAAAGACAATGGTAGACAAAGTTATTGGCTCTGGTGCAAATGTAGTTTTGTGTCAAAAGGGAATAGATGACATGGCACAACATTATCTAGCAAAAGCAGGAATTATTGCAGTTAGAAGAATTAAAGAAAGTGATCTTACAAAACTTGCAAAAGCAACGGGTGCCAGAATAGTTACAAACCTTGATGATCTTTTTGAAAAGGATTTAGGTGCTGCAGACCTTGTTGAAGAAAGAAAAATTGAAGAAGACAAATGGGTATTTGTAGAAGGATGTAAACATCCAAAATCTGTTACCCTACTTCTTCGCGGAGGCTCACAAAGAGTAGTAGATGAAGTTGAACGCTCTGTTCATGATGCATTGATGGTTGTAAAAGATGTAATTGAAAAACCTGAAATTGTTGCAGGTGGTGGTGCTCCTGAAACATTTGCTGCAACAAAACTCAGAAATTGGGCAAAATCTCTAGAAGGTCGAGAACAATTAGCTGCAGAAAAATTTGCTGATGCTTTAGAATCTATTCCATTAACACTTGCTGAAAATGCTGGAATGGATCCAATTGATACACTTACACTTCTGCGCTCAAAACAACAGAAAGGAGAGAAATGGACTGGAATTGATGTTATGAAAGGAAAGATTGCTAATATGAAATCAAGTGATATTATTGAACC
>JAOTZM010000054.1 GCA_029861345.1 Candidatus Nitrosopumilus sp. | reverse complement strand
TGATGATGAAGGCTCTAGAGTTAAAAAAATTAAAGAATCTAGAGAATCTCTAGATAATTAAAATTTTTTAAAATTAGAGAAATTTGCTACTAGTTGTTTCTTGAGTATTTGTTGGTACTGAAGGAAACATTTGACCAGTAGAACTTCCTGCAACTGCTGCTGCTTCTTTTAGAATTTTCTCAGATTCTAGATTAGTAGTTTCGTCAATTCCAAATGCTGCATCACCTGAGAAACTTTCTGTCATAAATCCTCCAAGCATTTCTGCCATTTGACCAATTTCTTGTTCAGCTCCAGGCATTACTTTTCCAAGAGATGATTTTAGATTCTTCATCAGATCCATTGTTGGCATGATTGCTACCACAGTATCTCCAAGATCACTAAAAGTGGTTAAGCGTAATTCAATTTGTTCTAATGCTATTCTAGCATTACTCATTATTTTTGTAACTTTTCTAACTTCTGCTAATTCATTACCAAGAACTTTGCTGGCTTGAGTATCATGTTTTTGTGTTGCTTCTACAATTCTTTGAAATAATTTTGCATCACGTTGTTTTAAGTTTGCTAACATTGAATCTAATTTTTTGATTTGTAGTCGTAATTTTTTGATTCCATTTTCAACTCTTGGTTTTAGTGGACCCTTAGGTTTGATTTTATCATTAATTTTTTCAGTCACACCCGGTTGTGGTTGTTTTGACCATTTACTATGTAAATTGGACATGAACTTAATTTTAGAATACATATTTAATGTCAGGTGTAAAAATTGGTTAACAGAGCATAAAATTTTCCTAACAAAAACTAAAAGTTAGGATGGTCTTTTTGAGAATAGATTTTTCTGATACAAATTTCTAGAAATGATTCATCATTTAATAATTCTCAACAAAGTAGATGTTTTTTATCAGTAACTAAATTGATAAAGAAATTAAAGACAAAGGAATACGGAATTGATTTGGAAATATTAGGAAATTTTTAAAAAAATAGAAATACTTACTTGAGGAATAAGAGAAAAATAATATTTCTTAAAATATGGTTTTAATTAAATTAAAAATTTATTTTTATAATGGAATTTAGATCTTGATTTATTGAATAAAAAAATTTTAATGATTCCAATAATTATGATAATTACAGTTTTTGTAATAAATTTTTCATTTGATTCATCTGAAATAGAGAATGATATTTTATTTCACGTAACTCTCGCGGATCCTGATCTATATACTAATGGAGTCTATATTGATAAATTTACCATTAACAAGGGGGAATATTTTTTTAGATTTGTTCCGAATGGAAGTAGTCCAGAGATTTTATCCATTACATTAGATGGAAAAAATTTTGATTTTTCTGAAAATTTTAAGCTGGAAGGTACTTCGCACCAAACTGGAGTTTCTGAGTATTTTACATGGGATTATAATGGACAAAAAATCATTTCAATTTCTGATACGCAAGAGATTTCAATTACTATCAATCCAAATGGAAACATAATGGGTTCAGTAACTGTAGATATCTTGGAAAATTAGAAAGGCGTAAACCCCTTCGCAGCAGAACTCTGAGAGATTTCCTCTCGTTTTCAGATCGTTATAACGCCTGATTGCCTTTTTCGTTCTGCGGGGCTACGCAATTTTAGTCGATAGGAATTATATCCTTCGGCATTATATATTGTAGTAACTTTAACTATTTAAAATTTCATATTATTTTTTATAAAAATTAATAAAATTTTATAAAATATCTTCTTCCTATTTGTAGGTATAATCGAGCTATAAATTACGAATTTTTATGTAAAAACTATTGAGATTATCTGGAAAAGTTGCATTAGTAACTGGTGGAAGTCGTGGAATAGGGTTTACTACAGCAAAAATTTTGTCAGAAAATGGAGCAACAGTCGTGATAACTGCAAAGGATCCAAAAAGATTAGAAAAATCAACATCAGAAATTTCCAATGCAATTGGTATTGCAGCAGATATTAGAAATAGAAATGATGTAAAAAATGTTGTAAACAAAACAATTGAAAAGTTTGGTAGATTGGATATTCTAGTAAATAACGCAGGAATTTTTCCAAAGATCAAACAATTACACGAGATTGATGAAGATGACTGGAATGAAGTTTTAGATGTAAATCTTACAGGGCAATTTAGATTTACCAAGGAGGCAATTCCTTATTTGCAAAAAACAGCTGGTTGTATAATCAATATTTCATCTGATGCAGGTTTAAAGGCATATCAAGGATTCAATGCTGATGCCTATTCTGCTTCAAAAGCTGCTCTAATTTTGCTAACAAAATGCTGGGCACTTGAATATGCTACAAACAAGATAAGAGTTAATTGTATTTGCCCAGGAGTAGTTGATACAGATATGACAAAGCCATTTTTGAAAACTCAGAAAGATAAAGAATTCATGGATAACGAACATCCAATAGGCAGAATTGGTCAACCTGAAGAAGTAGCAAAAGCGGTGATGTATTTTGCATCAGATGATGCATCTTGGACTACAGGCGCAATACTTGCTGTAGATGGAGGAGAATCAATAAAATGAATTCACATGAATTTAATACAACTCTGGAGTACAAAGTGTGATGAAAGACAGAAAGGCAAAAGCAAAGTTGATAATACTTTTAGGAGTTATTTGGATAATCATTTCATTACCATTGCCATGGATAGTAAACAATCCACAGGTTTCAGACTCGCAGTTTAACACTATTCTTGGTATTATAGGAATTATGTCAATTCCATTTATTGCTCTGGGTATTGCTTGGACATTAAAGCCAGAACTTACAACTTAGGTAATTTCAATTGAAAAATATACCCATAGATAATAAAATTCCTGAATTAGATATTGCAATTAACGCTGCCAAAGAGGCTGGAAATGCAATTTTAGATATTTATCAAGGAAATATTGAAACATACAAAAAAAAGGATGATTCTCCAATTACAGAGGGAGATCTTAAGAGTAATAAGATCATCAAAGAAATTCTTTCACAAACAGACCATGTAATTTTATCTGAAGAAGACAAAGATGATCAAAGTAGATTATCAAAAGATATTGTATGGATTGTGGACCCACTTGATGGAACCTCTGATTTTATTGATAAAACAGGTGAATTTACTGTTATGATTGCATTGATAAAAAATAAAAAACCAATTCTTGGAGTTATTGGTTGGCCTACAGAAAAAACATTATTTGTTGCACAAAGAGGTAGTGGGGCATTTAGATATTCAAATGATGAATGGGAAAAAATTTCTGTCACTAAAGTTACAGAACTCTCAAAATGCAGAACAGTTGGATCAAGACATCACCTAACGGACAAAGAAAAATCATTTATTAAAAAATTAGGTATTAAAGATTTTACAAGTATAGGCAGTTCATTAAAGGTTGGAAAGATTAGCTCAGGAGAAGCTGAAGCATACATCACAACCACAAACAAAATGAAAGAATGGGATTCGGCTGCATCTTACTGTATTATCTCAGAAGCTGGAGGAAAAATGACAGATATGTTAGGAAATGATATCACATACAATAACAAAGAAGTTTATCATCAAAATGGGATTTTGGTGACAAATGGATTAATTCATGATAAAATAGTTGAAGAATTTAAAAAATTAGAGTAGGTTTCTTCCTTTAAGAAAGTCCTTTACTTTGTTCGCACTATCTGAAAGTGGTTCATATTCAGTATCAATTACTAAATCCGCATTTTCTGGAGCTTCATAAGGATCATCAATTCCTGTGAATCCTTTGATTTCTCCTTTTCTTGCTTTGGCATACATGCCTTTAACATCTCGTTCCTCGCATTTTTCAATTGAACATTTTACATAACATTCTGCAAACTGATCACCTGCATCGATAATCTCTCTAGCATTTTCTCTATTCTCAATATATGGAGATACTAGAGATACTACACTTGGAACACCATGCTTTAGCAAAAGCTTCGCTAAATGAGCAACTTTTTTGTTGTGCTCATCACGTCCTGCTTTTGAAAAGTCTTTTGGTGAGAACCATTCTCTTAATTCATCACCATCAAGCATTGCCAAATTTGGGATATCTTTTTGTAAATCTTTTACGATGGTAGTCTTTCCTGAACAAGGAAGACCAGTCATCCAAAGAATGAAGGGCTTCATAAATTAAAACTTCTAAACAACCCATAAAGAGCTTACGTTAATTTTTAGCCCAGGGTTGATTTTCTAAATAATCAATTTCTGCAATCATTTCATCTACTTTTTTCACTATGGCAAAAACTGATCTGTATTGTTCATACATTTCAATTTCTTCTTCTTTAGATAAAACATCTGCTTCTGCTTTATCAAAGAATTTGTTTTCTTTGTTAAGATGATCATTTAGGAATATTCCATATGTTCTCAAATACCTTGATACTGGTTCTTGTGCATCTTCTCCATCTTTCCATTTTTTAAGGTGATGTGAGATTTGTCGTGCAATGTTTCTTCCAAATTCATGCTCTATCATAAATTTTCGAATTTCTTCTTTTAATGAATCATAGCTTGCAACACAAGGAAAATACGAATCTTCTTCCCTTGAATGATGAATAGTATCTACAAATTCTGATATCACTATTGTAATTTGTGTTAAATCTGAAAATGGAATTTTAGTTCCTTTGTATAGTTCATCAGCACATTTGCCTACTAATTTTTCTAAGCGGCGAACTTGATCATGATCAGCACGTAGTTGATTTGTAGCACTCATAATATTCTAGTATGTAATATGTTGTTTAAAAATCAGTTAAAGAGAGCCTGAAAATACTAAATTAATCGAGTTTAACTTTTATCCAGATGTATTTACATTCAGACATTAATGAATCTCATAATTTTATCAATCTTGAATTTGTTTAGAAGTCAAATTGGGGATACAATTCCATTCTCAAATTTTGATACAGCTATGATTTTTGATAAAATTACAGAATTACAGAATTCTATAGGTACATTATCTATTCAAGACGGACCTATTGCTTCCGCTCATGTAATTTTACTTGCAGCAGGAGTTGTAATTTTTCTCGGAGTTGCAGGAGAAGCATTCTTCAAAAAAACTGGTATTCCAGATGTAGCTTTTTTGATGATTCTTGGTGTAATTATAGGGCCAGTGTTTGGAATTATTCAACCAGAAGCTGTCATTCAGGTAGTGCCATATTTTGCAGCACTTGCATTAATAATTATCATGTTTGATGGGGGATTAAATCTAGATATCAAACATGTCATAAAAACTGCTCATTTTTCAGTTACACTGGCAATTCTTGGTTTTATTTTATCAGTTGTAATGATCACACTTGCTGCTCATTATGCATTAGGATGGTTATGGTTAGAGAGTATCCTGTTAGGTTCAATTGTAGGAGGAAGTAGTTCAGCAATTGTTTTTGGTCTTGTCAGAAATATCAAAATTTCAGAAGAAACCAAATCAATGCTAAGTTTTGAGTCTGCATTAACTGATATTTTAGCCACAATTGTTGCGTTCATATTATTTGAAGCAGTACTTGCAGGACATTTTGATCTACAGACATTGCAAGAGACCATTGGCAGGGCAATTGTTGTAGGTTTGGTTCTTGGGTTTGGAGTAGGAATTCCTTGGATGTATGTTTCAACAAAACTGGGGAATGCTCAGCATGCATACATGCTTACATTAGGAGTCCTGTTTGTTTTATTCTTCTTAGCGAATTCATTTGGAGAATCCGGAGCTTTGACAGCATTGGTATTTGGTTTAATGCTTGGAAACAAAAATCATCTTTCACGAATACTCAAATTTAAACTGCCAAGGATTGAGATGGATGATCCAACACATAATCAATTGACATTTTTGGTAAGATCATTTTTCTTTGTGTTTGTTGGATTAATGGCAAGTTTTGGACAAATAGAGTATTTAGTATTTGGAGTTTTGATCACAATTGCTGTTTACTTTGGAAGAACATTTGTTGGAAAGATAACGCTAACAAAAAGATTTTCTAAATTGGATAGAGCAGTTACAAACTCTATGATTCCTAGAGGATTAGCTGCAGCAGTACTTGCTACATATCCTATAACTATGGGTTTGCCCAAAGGAGAAGCATATCCACAGCTCATATTTTTTATCATTTTATCATCAGTAATTATTACAACAATTGGATTAGGAAGATCAAAGAAGATTCCTCCCCCTGAATCAGTTGAAGGTGGATTTGTCAAACCACCTGAAGATTCCAAAGGGGATTCAGATACTAGTGAGACTATCGAAAAAATACATGATTATT
Source organism: Candidatus Nitrosopumilus sp. (assembly GCA_029861345.1). Classification (GTDB taxonomy): domain Archaea; phylum Thermoproteota; class Nitrososphaeria; order Nitrososphaerales; family Nitrosopumilaceae; genus Nitrosopumilus. Next base: position 3,690 of record JAOTZM010000054.1, on the reverse strand, counting down.
CCATTTTGGATTTAGTTGATGATGGATTTGTCACAAAAAAATCTGATAACTCTCAAAATGAATAAATGGGTTACAAATCTAGTAATTCTTTAAGACCTTTGTATCTATTTCTGATAGTTACCTCAGTAACATTTGCAGCTTCGGCAATATCACGTTGAGTTTTATCTTCATCATTTTTGACACAAGACAAGTATAATGCTGCTGCTGCTAGTCCCATTGGATCTTTTCCTGCAGAGACTTCATTTTCTTGTGCTTGTTTTAGTACTTTGACTGCATATCTTTTTGTTTTTTCAGCAATTCCAATTCTGCTTGCAATTCTTGCAACACATTGAATTGAATCAGTTACTGGCATCTTCAAGTCAAGTTCTTTGACTAGTAATCGGTAACATCTTGCAATATCTTTTCTTTTAATATTTGCAGCTTGTTCTACATCTTTTAGATTTCTTGGTGTTTCAGTATCACGACAAGCAGCATAAAGTGCGGATGCCATCAAAGCCGAAATAGAACGACCTCTAACAAGACCTTTATCAAGTGCTTTTCTGTAAATGTAAGCTGCTTTTTCTATTACTGCATCAGAAATTGTTAGTTTATCTTTTAGTCTATTTAACTCACTAAATGCTTGTCTAAAATTTCTATCTATTGGTTCATGAACTTGACTTCTACTATCCCAAGTTCTAAGTCTTTCAATTGTACTTTTCATTGATGCTGTAAGTGGTCTACCAGATGCATCTTTATTTACAGGATTAATGATTGTTGCAAGGCCCATGTCGTGCATTGTTAATGATGTTGGTGCACCAGCTCTTGCTCTATCACCATGTTCGTCTTGAGTAAAAGATCTCCACTCTGGACCAGATTCCTGTAATTTTTCAGTAATTACAAATCCACATTTAGAGCAAAACATTTCTCCTGATTCGTTATCAGTAACTAATTTTCCCTGTGCACATCTTGGACACATCTCTTTTGTTTTACTTACCATATACGATTCTAGAATCCTGCGTTGTTTGGTATTTATGAATCAACAATTTTTTTCTTCAAATTTAGAGCAAGATTTGAGCCTAATAATACAGAATAGTCATTATAGAGTAATTGAAAGTAAGAGCATGAAGCTCCTCTGGATGATCCCCCTGCTAATTGGACTCATGGTGTTATTGCCAACTATTGATGCAGAGACAATAATACAGAATTTGGAAGGAGGGATGGACATTGAGATTACATATCCTGATGAGGTTGTAATTGGAAGAGAAAGTGTCATCTCAATTCTGATAAAAAATAACGGATGGGAAGACAAACAAGATATTATGTTTGTGTTTTTTAATCAAGATAATGCATTAGTTATAGGATCGTTAGATAGTATCACTATAGACAAACTTGCACAAGGCGGATCTTATGGTGGAAATATTGATTTGAGAATTCCAAATGATGCAAGTCCTGGAATTCACTTTCTAAATCTAAAATATTCTCAAGTACTTGTTGCAAATAATGAAATCCCGGAACCTCCTACTTTTCATGATATTGCAATTCCAATAACAATAAAAGAAGATGCAACTGTAACAATTTACACAAAAACACCTGAATCAATTTTTACCAATGCAGAGTTTCCAATTGAAGTTGGAGTAATATCAGAAGATATAGACATAACCGATGTTCGTATAAAGATAATTCCACCAAATGATATTGAGTTTAGAGGAGAAACATTACACACCTTTTCAAAAATTGAAGAAAATACACCTGTGAGAATTATATCACGAATCATTACACCAACTGAAGAAGTAAATACAGAATACAAGCTTCCATTTGAGATTATTGTAGAGTATAAAGATGATATTGGAGCAGAAAAAGCAGATTCACAAACAGTTTCAGTAGTTCTAAGACCAAGAATATTTATGGAATTAACAACGGAGGGAGGAATTTGGATTGGTAATTTTTTTATTGCACCTTATGTAAGCCTTGGAACAATTATAGCAATTCCTTTAGGTGCAATAATTTCATTATTAATCAGAAGAAATCAAAACTCTGGTAAAAAACGTCAAAGAAAGAAAAAGAACTAAGATTCTAGTTTTTCTTTAATTATTTTAGTATATTTTTTGTTATATTCATTGAATAGTTTAATTTTATTTTGAGCTAAAGCCATTGCACCTGGTCTGCTATTGATATGTGCTTCAGCAATTGCTTGTTCTTCTAAGAGTTTTGAAAGATTTTCTTTTGGTTGTAAATCTAATTCTGCAAGCAAAGTTGAAAGTTCTTTTTCGAAAATATTTTTGGTATTTGGAATTGCAGGTGGTTCAGCACCAATAATTTCTTTGGTTGTAATTTTTCCAAATACTTTCTTGTCTAATTCAAGCAATATTAGAAAGAGAATTTACCATTATAAATTCAATTTTATTTGAAAAGAATTTACAAAAATGAGTGCAGTGCAATCAAACGTTTTATCTTTTGATAATTTTATTGATTTTTAATGACTTATTGTATAGGTGAGTGTAAAAAATACAAGGCTCTAAAGCCAACACAGATCGGTAGGTATGCGGCTGGACAAAAAAGATGTAATTATTGTGAAATATTTGTAGACTATGATGGAATAGCCTGTCCTTGCTTAATAGGCAACTAAGATGTTTACCTAGGAGTAGAAAGGGAAAAGAGAAATATTTGGCTCAGATTATAAGATAAAAAAAGATTTTTGTATTAAGACAAATTCCTTTTTCTGTAACTTTTTGATTTTTATTTTCATAATAAATTTATGAAAAATCATTGGAACGAAAGATGTTAGATATTTTTGAAAATCTGTAAACGGGATTAAATCACGCCTGAGAATTAAAGTTCTGTTTATAAGAAATCAATATTAGTAAAATTATGGCAATCCCCGACGACATTGGAGAATATGTTGAAAAGCACATCAAGCTAATGGTTTCTCAGACAGAGACGTACCTTCCTTTTATCAAAGTTGCATTTCCCTACTCAAAAAATGTAGCTGATGGTGTTTACAATCTAATTATTGGAAGTGCATTATCTGTATTTGTCAATCAATTTGCAATGAGGATGAAATATCCAAATGAAGAAGATTTTGCAGATTTTGGAAAAATTGCCCTTAGATACAGAGATCAAGTAGATCAGTTTTTTAAATAGTCAGGCCAATTCACCTAAAAAATGAATGGCATCATTTGTTACAATAACTGTCCTATCTTTTGGAACGTGGTATAGTTTTCTTGAACCATTAGAAGATTGAATGATAAGTTTTGAAAATGGGTCTTTAAGTGATTTGTAAAGAATTCCTTTGTCACTTACTGATTGAGACCAATGAGTTCCTTGCACAAAAGAAATTGTTTGAAACTTTACAATTTGATATGAATAGACCATTTCTGATTAATTAGTAACAATAGCACTCATTAAGGATTTTCCTCCAACCAGCGCTCCAATAGATAGACCAACGTTAGCAACAATATTGATTGCCATTGTTCCATAGTGATTATTTTCTAGAAGATTACTTGAATCAAGTGCAAATGAAGACATTGTGGTAAGCGAACCGCAGAATCCTACTGCTGCAAAAAGAGAGTATCGCCCATCAAGATTCCATTGTTCTGATAAAATAACAAATGCCCCAAGGATAAATGCTCCAATAACATTGACTATTAGAACATTAACAGGTAATGTATTGAAAAGTAAAGGAGATTCAGTAACCTTGTATCTTAGAAATGC
>JAOTZM010000053.1 GCA_029861345.1 Candidatus Nitrosopumilus sp. | reverse complement strand
TAATCAAAATTAATATTAAATTTTTAAGCAAATTAGATTATTCTTATATATTTCAAAATGGCATTTTATGTATGAAAATAGGAATTGAATCATAATTGGCAACTGCTTATGTTCTCATAAACTGTGAACTCGGATCTGAGGAAGAAGTAATCTCAGAACTAAAATCAATTGAAGGTGTTGTCGAAGTACATGGTACATTTGGTGCATATGATATTCTAACTAAAATCGAATCAGCCCAAGTAGAAGCACTACGCGAAACTATTACCTGGAAAATTAGAAAAATTCCCAAAATTAGATCGACTCTAACATTAATGGGAATTGAAGGACAACAATAAATTACAAGATCTTTTGTTTTTATACTTAAATTGTAATATGATGTCATCCCTTCAAAAATCATGTCCTCCAAAAGGACACCACACTGAGAGGACACTCTTATCCTCTCAGTAGTTATTACAAATTAAATAATTAACTGAACTTTAATTTGATAAAAGAAAATAATTTGAGGGCTTCTGCACCGCTCTTTTTAGATGCAATATTTATGACGTTCTCAACATTTGTTACGACTAATCACATCTCCTCCTTTTCCTGTAAAATCTGTCCTGCAATTGCTGTAGAGATCTTTTCTACTACTGAGTCATCCACAACTGTGCTGACAGTTGCAATTTTGTTATGTTCAGCAACAATACTGTCTGTCCCTCTTCCTGCTCTAATGGTTTGTCTTTGTCCAGAACCTCTTCCATTTCCTTCTAAAATGGAAAATCCTCCGACTATGTCGTTAAGTGCGTCTAAAACTGCCCAATCTTAGTTGCTTGAATAGTTACATCGATTCGCTTCATTTCTTTTTCCCTATTACTTAAAAAAGATTATATATTTTTATTTCAATTTTATGATACTATGGGGTTTGGTTATTGTATAATCCTCTGATCTTTTTAGTATAAACAAAAAGAAAAATTATGAAAAGTGATGAAAAAAGGTCTCATAGGTTAAACTATCTTTTGAAATGTTATTTAACAAATCCCAAAGAAAATGACCTTTATAAAAGAGCCAAGCAGATGGGAGTATCTGATTCAACTGCTAAGGATTACATTAGAACGGTCATTATACAAGCCCAAAAAATCTGTTCAAAATAGATCTTGATGTACATGCACAAAAATCAAACCATATCTGTTTTTTCTTAAAAAGAAAAGCTTAGAAATCTTAAACAAGGTATTCATAAATAATCAATTGGAGAAAAAATATCCATGACCGATTCATTACTTGATGATGTAAAGGCTCTTTTAGACAAGGACTTTGGAGATGATAGGATTCTAAAGCAAATTTGTAGAGCTTGTGAGAATGATGAAGTCATTAGCAATTATGAAAGAAATTATGTTAGAAAATTAGCAGAAAAATATCTAGGGAAGAGACCTGAAGTTGTTCAAACCCAAAAACCTGTTGAAGAAAAACCCATAGTTCCGGATGTTATAATTCCAAATACTTCTTCTTTTCAAAAAAACCAAACATTTCAACAGGAACCTCCACGAGTATCCTCTTCTAATTCAAAAAATTCAAAAATAATGTTGGGCATTGGTGGTCTAGTTTTGGTAATAATTATTGCAGTTGCTGTTTCATTTACTGGCGTTTCTGATGTAACTCCAACTAAAGTGGAAACACCAACTAGTTCCATACCAGACACTTTATCTATTCAAACTGATTTATCATCGTATAATAAAAAAGATCTAATTTCAATTAATGGCATATCTGACACTTCTGGAACTGTGAATCTATCAATTGAAAATCAAAGTAAGGAACTTGTTTGGACTGAACAAGTTTCTATAAAAAATGATGGAAGATATTCAACATTAACTATAGCCGGCGGTTCAGGTTGGGAAAGTTCTGGTACCTATACAATAGAAGTAGACAATGGTGCAGAAACAAAGTCGAGCACTTTTGCATTTATTACATAATTCTTTCAAATTCTTTCCAATGAAAATCAACTATACCTCTAAGCTTCTCAACACTGATTTCTTCCATATATTCACGATAAACAATGAATTTATTTTGCATACCTAAATCATTACCATAAATATCACTAGTATTTTTTGGAATTGCTCCTGAATTCCACTGATTCATCTCAAAAACCCATATTGTTGAATCTGGATTTGAAAAATCAATACCATCACATCCCACAACATAAAGATAGCATTTTGTTGATTGGTTTAATTTTTCATATAATTTTTCATATGCTATCATTTGGCCTTTTGCAATGTTTATCTTATCATTATGAAACCCCTTGAACTCCAAGATAATAAAACTCCCATTGTGCTCAATAAGCCAATCAATATCCGTTCCACCTGAGGCTATCATTCCATGTACTATCAAATCACCTAACACCTCTCTTCCACGAGTAAATTCTGACTCATCAAAAATCTGATATTTGGCTTTTGGACTCTTCCGAATTATTTGTTGAGGATTATGTTCTGAATGAATTGGTTTCTTCTTTTCAAATAGATTGTCAATCAAATCATTAGTCTCATTGGCCATAAATTTTGGAATCATTAACTTGCTGATAAGCGAGTTTGTAAAATTTAGTAAAGTTGTACTATTTATCTGGTTTATCTAGAGAGTGATTCTCCTCCTGCACCTTTATACAAAATAAAATATTCTGTTGGATTTTTCTTCTCTTTTTTAGCATTCAAAGCATCTTGATACATTTCAAAATGTTCAACTAGATACAATTGATTTCCTGGCTCTGCAAAATAATCTGTTCCAACCAAATCAAATCCAACTTCAGGAGTCAGTTTGATCTTTTCTTTTCTAAAAATATCTTCAGTCAATTTCTAATTTTTTGAAGTACTTGAATTTAAAAAAATCATTGATCATAAATCATTAGATTTTTTTCTTCTAATAATGAATGTAGATTATGAACAGAACGATATACATCTGATTCTTTTTTAGCACCAGTGCATACTAATTTTCCTGAGGCAAACAACAATATCACCGTTTTTGGATCGAGCATTCTATGAATAAGTCCTGGAAATTGTTCTGGTTCGTACATGCTTCTTGGTAATGTTCTTGCCGCTTTTTCTAAGTGAATTTTCCCACCAAGATTAATTGCTGCAACTATATTTTGAACTGTAATTACAGCTTCATTTTTTATTTTGATTTTCCCCTTTCTAAGTTTTTGAACAACTGTGTTTACAGCTTTGATTGACATATCTTCCGATTTAGCACCTGTACATACCATTTTTCCTGTCCTAAAAATTAAAGTTGCAGTTCTAGGAGTACTTAGTCTAAAAACAAGACCTGGAAATTGTTCGGGATGATATTCAGTATCTGGAAATTTTTCTGTGATTTCATTTAGATCGATTTTTTGGTCCACTGATGCAGATGCAACAACATTTTCAACACTAACTATGGGCTTTGTTTGAGGCATAACGAGGGACTTTAAATAGCCCCTTTATATATACTAGTCATATTTTTCTTACAACTTTTGATCTAGTCTAATGGTGCCCAATCCATTGATATCTATATTCTTCATCAATAATTTCTGAGACTATCTCTTTGTTTTTGATTTTTGTTTTAGGTAATTCTACTTCAAAGAAACCTAATTTTCCTTTACATGGAATTGGAATTCTAAATGATTTTGCATTTTTTATCATAAATCCAAAAGTTCTGTTATGAAAATATTTTGAAGCAAAATGAAATTTTTGATCTGCTCTGATCTCCTTGATAGAATTATATTTTTTTACTTGATAAAGATCTGCTTTTCCAATAATTGCGCCTGTAACTAGTTCTTCATTTATTTTTAATCTCTTACAATCCTCTTTTCGTATTTTTATTGGAGCATGAATCAAAAATTCTCCACGAAAATTCGTATTCCATTTTCTTAATTCTATAATTTTTTTACCTGAAATTACCAAGTTTGCAAATGGTTGAGATACTGAAAGACATTTCAAAATATCATTCTCTGGCTATCTGAATATATTCGCCAGGATTTTTACCTTGTCCTTCGGGTAAATTTGTTATTCCCCCATTCAAACTTTCAGTTATTATGCCTTTACTTGCAAGTACTTGAGCAGTCATTAATGATGTATTTCCAGCCATGCAAACTAGTAATGATTTTCCTTTAGAGCCCTCTAGTTCTTTGCTAAGCTCATCTGGAAGTTGTTGTGTTGATAATAATTGATTGATGGTACTTGCTTTTGGAATTGAGATTTTTTCTTTGTCTACTCCTAAAGATTTGGCAATAATTTCAATTCCTTCTTCTTTTGGAGTATATTGAGTATGGACCCAAATTATTTTATCATAATCCTGAACACTTGTTGTAGCCTCATCTAAAGACACTTGAATTCGCTTGTTAGCTGACATTGATTCAAGATTTTTTCTATATTTTTCAATACCGTCAGCAACCACAACTACAAATTTTCCTTTTTCTCCATCACTTGTCATTTCCAATATGGAATAAAGTGCAAGCGCTGTACTTTCACCAATATTGTGACCTTTATCAACAAAAAATTTGAGCAAATGTTTTGCCTGTCCAAAATCAACTTCATGTTCTGCTGCATACGCCTCTGGATTATACAACTTTAATCCATTAGCTTTAACCTTTGTTCTGATTCCTGCAACATCTTGACCCGCAGATGGAAATACAACATGTACAGCCTTTTTACCATATTTTTCATTCATGTATCTACTTAATCCTCCAGATGTACCACCAGTTCCAAAGGAACAAAATATTCTGTAATTTTCTAATGAATCCTCATTTTCATGTAACTGTTGATCAATTTCTACAGATGTGATTGTTCTATGAGCCTCAATGTTTAATTCATTGTCGTACTGTTCAGGACAAAAACAATCATAAATTTTTGCAAGTAATTTTGCCAAATTAATAATATCTTCTGCAGCCAATAGTTTTTCAATTTCCTCAATAGATTCATCAAATTTTGTAGGTTCAAACCCCAATTCAGCTAATTGAGAGCGTATGTTTCCAGCAGTTGCTTTTGCTTTTAATGCATCAGCATCAGCATCTTTCATTCCAGGAGCAGGGCAAATATCCATATCCAAATCCATGATGCGAATGTTTTCATTTCTTAATTCTTTGAAAACCCCTTCTTGCAATTTTCTTGAAACAAGTGAAACAACAGTTAATCCTAGTTTAGACATTTGTCCAAGAGCAATTCCAAAATTTCCTGACGTTGCTTCGATAATTGTTTGATTACTCTTCAATTTTCCTGTTTTAATGGCATCATGCATAATGTGAATAGCTGGTCTTATTTTGATTGAACCTGATACTAAGTTTGCATCAAATTTACCATATACTTTCAAATCCAAATCGGAAATATCTAGTTTGTAAAGGTTTTTTGCACATTCCTTAAGATCACCAGTAAGATCAATTAATGGAGTTGCATTTACTACTTTGTCTCCTTCTAAATGAGGAATTTTACTCCATATTTCTTGTTCAAATTTTTGTAATAGTGTATTGTCAATGTTATTACTTAGATTTTCTACCAATTTTGATTCTCTAGTTTTGCATCATTTGTAATCTCATATAAAATATCTCATAAGAAAAATAGTGTGAAATGATTTTTTGATCTTTTATTTACACATCTAAAATACTAATCACTTTACCTGGAATATCCTTTAGTCTGCTTACAGCCATAGTTTTTTCATATCCTAAATGTCTGAGATTATATGCAATGGTAGTAGCCCTCACGGTATTTGGACCCAAGCCCAAGGCTACCATATTGATGCCTAATCCTTTGAATAATTTTGTCATATTTCTTACCGAATCGGGATCTGATGGCTCTCCATCTGTTAACGTCAAAAAAATATCTGGTCTTTTTGATTGTAAAATTGGAAACATCTTGTCATATACTTCTGCCAATGGAGTCGAACCATTAGCAACAATCTGTGCTAATCGTTTTGCAGTTATATTATTCCATTTAACATTTTCTGGTTTTACAGACCAACAAACTACAGATCTGTTTTGTGTACTAAATGCATACACTGCAAATTTTACTTTAAGATAAGATAACACCTCACAAAGCGCTAAAGTTGCTTTTTTGTATTCAATAGCATCTGATGCAATACTTGATGAATGATCTAATAAAATCACAATTTTTGTTTTAATTGACTTTTTAACATCTGTAAAAAAAGGTTCATTACCTTCTATGTAGTTTTCCTCATCAAATTCTTCTCCCGATCTTAGGTGTTGTTCTTTCCAACCTGATTTCCATTCCTTAAATTTTGTTTTTAAACCATTAATCAGACTCATATCGTAGATTATTGTTTCATCTACATTCCGTGTAGAAGGAATTTGAATTCCTATTGCCTCTGGGGCTAATCCTTTGTTTTCTGTTTTTTTATTTTCGTCCAGTAATACTTTGTATTCATCATAGACATTGTCTCCACTTAATACTGCTGCAGAGTCAACTGCACCAAAATCACCTTCTTTGTTTTTAGAAATTATTTTTAAAACCTTCAACAATTCTTCTTCCGATAGGGCCATTCCAGCTTTCATAAAAGCTAGAGAAACTGGTATTGTTAGAAGTGAATCAATATCTAAAATTTTAATTATTTCAGTTACATTTTTTTCAAGCCACTCTGTATCATAATTTTCATCAATTGCATTACTGACAATTTTTTTTGCAAATATGGATGCTTTTTTTATTTGCTCAAACTGACTTGATTGAATCTCCCCTTTGATTGCACCAAACATGAAATATTGATAAAATGCCTCAACAATCCTTGCTTTTCCATATACTGTATGTAGTTGAGGTCTTGACACAAGCATGTAGGTGTAATTGAAGATGATTTCGTCATCCATCCCCCTCCAAATTTTTCTGCCTAATTGTTCCACTCTCTGTGTTTCCATTGTATTAAGAATGAATCCAAACGCATGATCATTACTAAGAATTTTTTTGCAATATTTTACTCGCATTGCTTCATACCATAATGAAGTTCTGAATTGACGATATTTTTGAAAATCATTTCCAATTCTTTTTTCTAACGGGGTTAGGATTACTTTATTTTCTTTAAGTCTTGTTTTTGTTTCTACTTTATCTGAAATTTCAACAACCATGCTGTCATTTTCAGACCATCTCCGTAGAAGAAAAGTAGCAATTTCTATTATGGATTCTGTTTGAAGTTGAATTGTTTGCATTTAATTACCAAACATAGAAGTAATGATGTCACTTACCTTTTGATATTCAATATTTCCCCATTGTGTGTAAACATTTCCAAAGACAAAATATGCTGCTTCTTTTGGTGACATTCCTTTATCTAATAATTTTCCAAATGCAATGGTTTCTCTCAAGCTAGGAGAATAAAATAATTCTTCAACAGAAGCAGCTTGTCTTAATGTGTTTGCTAGTTTTATTGCTTGAATAATCTCTGATTCATGTTCTCCCGAAACATGTTTTTTTACAATTTCTAATTCTATGTTATCTGGTGGATATTCTAATCTAATTCGTACTGGAAATCTACTTAGTATCTGTGGAGGGAGCTCTTTTGTTCCACTATGTGTCAATGGATTTATAGTTGCAATTACAAACCAATTTTCTTTTGCTTTAATCACTTCTCCTGTTGATTCCTTTAATGCAATTTGTCGTCTATCATCTAATGCTTCATCAAGTCTGAGTAAAACATCTGCCTCAGCTGAGTTTATCTCATCCAAGTATAACACATTCCCTTCTCTCATTGATCTTATCAATATTCCTTCATCAAAACTCACAGTTCCATCTGTAAGCGTTTTTGTACCAATTAAATGACTCTCTCTAGTTCTAAGACTAAAATTGATTGATTCAAGATTCAAATTCTTATTTTTTGCAAAATCTCTAACTAAAGATGTCTTGCCGGTTCCTTTTGGTCCTATAATGAGCACAAAAAGGCCCGCGTCATATGCCTTATTCAGAATTTGATTTGAATTATTCCAATCAAGATATTGAATTTCTTCCAAAGTACGTTTTCATTGATTTAAACGATATTTAATATTAGATCTATTTTCCAAATGCCTCTACTTTTCCAAAAGATTCATCAAGTCTTTGATGTAGAATTTTATTCCATTCTTCAAAACCCGAAGGATCTTTTGGATAATTATTGTAGTGTTCAACTAACCATTGGTTTTGTTTTGATGTGTATCTTAATCCATCTGCCACAGTTTTATTCATAGCACCTCTAATTATCATTCCAATCTTCCCTAATCCAGAAAAATCAGGATGTTCCCCTTTGCTGATTGATTCAACATCAAGATTACCCAAAAAGTGTTTCATTCCATAACTGATTTGTTCATTAGTCATTTGCTGTACTAATCTTCTAAAAAGTTCAAGACCTGCCGTTTTGTATCCATATTCTTTGATAAAGTCAAGATTGTATTGCCAAAGGCCTGCTTCCGAAACATCGTTTGCTTCTATTGCTTGAACTACGTTATTTCCTAGAATTGTTCCTGCAATTAATGCTGGTCCAATTCCACCTGCGTCAATTGGTTTTGGCATCCATGCAGAATCCCCAACTAATGCATATCCCCCCGATACCATGCAATCATTTTGTCTTCTAACTGACACCTGAAAAATTCCAGAATTATTATTGATGTCTTCAGGATCTTCTGACAATTTTGGATTTTTGATTGCTATGTTTCTATTAAGATATTCTTTCATTAACGATTCTACATTGTCTTTCTTTCCTAATCTCATGTTTCTTTTTTCTAAAAATGACTTTTCAACTCCTAATCCAATGTTAACTTTATTATCTGCTTTAGGAAACACCCATCCATATCCTCCCGGTGCAATGTCTTGATCTAAATGTATTATACAATAGTCAGGATCAAACTCTGAAAGATCTTTTTGTCCTTGATCAAAATACATAATGTATCTTCCTGTTGATTCCAAATCCCGTCTATCAATTCTTTTTTCTACTTTTGTTGAGTTTTGAAGTCCATTTCTAAGCATAGAAGTAACCCCCATTGCATCAACTACCATTTTTGATGTTTTCTTGAAGGGTTGTTTTGTTTTGTTATCAATTCCTTGAACTCCAACTGTTTGTTGACCTTCATAAATTAGCCCTGTAATGTTAATCTCAAACTCAAACTCAACTCCCATTTTTCTACATCTTTCATTTTGAATTTCAGGTAGCTTTTGACGGTTTAGCATGTATCCTGCCCCATCAAACGGAATTGCCGTTTCCTTGTCTGGTGAAAATGCCATTACTCCTTTTACATCATGTTCAATTTCTGGTTTAGTCCATTCAACTTTAATCCTGTTTGACATGAAATCAACTGCCTCTTTGGAACATGCATCTCCACATACCCATCCTGCCAATGATTTTCTACCTGGTAAAAATTCTGAATTTCTGTCAACAACCAAAATCTTCATGTTTTGATTTGAATAGTGAGAAATAGCTTGCGCCGTAATTGTACCTGCAAGACCTCCGCCTGCAACTATAACATCATAATCTGCCACGATAATGAGATTCGCCTTTCCGTATTTAAAATAATGCCATGAAAGATGAAAGGACTTCTTATGTTAACATTGATAATCTATTGAATAATGGGGTCGGTTCGTCGCGGCGTCTTCAAAGCTTTCGCTCAGACTGGAGCGGCTGTTATTTCCTCATTCCCAAATCAAATTATTCTATTATTCCTATTTAATCTAGTTGGCAAATTGAAAAATTTCAGTAAATGATTTGACTGTGTCTTTTTTGTTATAAATCGGAGTATGAATTTTTAATTTTATTGTATCTTTTTCTCTCATTACCAGATTCCCTTTGATTAGTTCTTGTTTGTCTAATCTCATATGAAACCTGGAATCTACCGTTCTTTCTTCAATCTCTTCAATTAACTTATTGACTTGCTCAATAGATAGCAATTCAAGAAGTTTTTTCACAAACTGTTGAGCTCTTTTTTTTACAATTTTTGTATTTAAGATAATAATAGGATTTTCAAAATATCCTGTAGTCTCATTAATTGTA
>JAOTZM010000052.1 GCA_029861345.1 Candidatus Nitrosopumilus sp. | reverse complement strand
CGTGGAATGTGAATAAACACACCTGAATTAAAGGCAGCATTGTTTAGTGCTGTAAATTTATCATCTTTTGAGTTTGAAGCATCTAGAGATTTTTTTACAAGTTCAGAATTATTTTGGATTGCATCTGTAATAGAAGAGATAACAAGTCCTTTTGATTTTAGTTCATCAGAGATGTTAATTTTGTGTATGTTTGTTCCAATTTGAATAATACATATTTCATTTGCTAGCTCGCCTAATCTTTTTTCTAGAAAGCTGGGAATTGTTTCTGTAGTGGAAGTAGAAAGAGAGACTTTTTCAGGATCCATCTTTTTTGCATCAGTGTATTTGTTATACAGAGGAGACATTTCAATTGGGAGGCTATCATATACAGATAGAGAATTCTTTCTATAGTCTTTGAGCCAATCAGGTTCATTTCTTGATGAAGAAATCTCATTGATGTGGCCTTTGTTAATGTTTGAAAGAGTTTGTTGAGACATGCTTAATCAAAGTGAATTTGGGAGTTTATCCCACAGAGTCATCCATCTCTAGTTTGATGAGTCTGTTTAATTCAACAGCATACTCCATTGGTAATTCTTTTGTGAATGGCTCCATGAAACCATTTACAATTAGTGATAGTGATTCTTCTTCGGTGAACCCTCTACTCATAAGATAGAAGATTTGTTCATCGCCGATCTTTCCTACCGTTGCTTCGTGAGTGATTGTAGCATCTTCTTGATTGATTTCCATATATGGATAGGTATCAGTTTTTGATGTGTCATCTAATAGTAATGCATCACACCTTACAGTAGATTTTACATTTGTAGCACCTTTGGCCACATGTAACATTCCTCTGTAAGTTGAACGACCATTTAGTCTACTTACTGACTTTGATGTAACTTTAGAAGTTGTGTTTGGTGCAAGATGAACCATTTTTGCTCCTGTATCTTGGTGTTGTCCCTTACCGGCAAATGCAATAGAAAGCGTCTCACCATATGCTCTTTCGCCCATTAGATAGACCCCAGGATACTTCATTGTTAATTTACTTCCAATATTTCCATCAATCCATTCAACTGTTGCACCTTCATATGCATAAGCACGTTTTGTTACAAGATTGTAAACATCGTTACTCCAGTTCTGGATTGTTGTGTATCTTAGTTTTGCATCTTTGAGTGCAACTAGCTCTACAACAGCAGAGTGAAGAGATTCTGAAGAATACACAGGAGCAGTACATCCTTCAATGTAATGTACTTCTGCACCCTCATCTACAATAATCAATGTTCTTTCAAATTGACCAATGTTTTCTGCATTAATTCTAAAGTATGCTTGTAGAGGCATGTCGACTTTGACACCAGGTGGAACATAGATGAAAGAGCCGCCACTCCAAACTGCGCTGTTTAATGCTGCAAATTTGTTGTCCTCTGGAGGAATAATTTTACCAAAGTATTTTTTGAACATTTCTGGATGTTCTTTGAGAGCTGCATCAGTATCCAAGAAGAGAACACCTTGTTTTGCCAAGTCCTCTCTTAGGCTGTGATATACAACTTCGGATTCGTATTGTGCACCAACACCTGCTAAGAACTTCTTTTCAGCTTCTGGAATTCCAAGTTTGTCAAATGTGTTTTTTACATTTTCTGGAACATCATCCCAGTTCTTTTCTACCTTGTCAGATGCTTTTGCATAATAGTAGATATTTTGGAAATCAATAACACTAAGATCTCCACCCCAAGTTGGCATTGGTTTTTTCATAAAAATTTCATAAGAACGTAATCTAAAATCAAGCATCCATTGTGGTTCATCTTTCATTTTACTTATGCTAATTACGGTTTCCTTAGACAGGCCTTTCTTGCTAAGGTGGACATACATTTCTGTAGAGTCTTTAAAATCATATTTTGAATAATCCATGTCGAGATTTTCTGTTGCCATGCTCAAAATAACCCCGTTATATTATAAATACATGAGGAAAAATAGGCAGAGCTAAATAGCTTTAGCTTATCTTTAGAGTTGAGCTAAACAGAATTTCTGAGTCTTTATTATTCAGACATATACCAAATATGCATTGGTAGACATTACAACCATTAGAATTACAAAGTCCACACATAAGGAAATTCTCAAGATTATGGGGCAGATTCAGGCAAGAACTGGAGAGATCCCTACACTTGATGATGCATTACAAGAATTGTTGAATAATTACAAAAAGAAGTCTAGAAAATAACATGAACATTATTAGTGGATTCGAGATACTAGTCTATTTACAATGAAAGGCCTTTTATGATTTCCATATTGATTATCTGAATTTCACCATAGTAGAAAATAAGAACGTCAATATCAGATAGGTTTTCACTCATGTCTAGTAGTTCATGAATGGTTTTTTCTTTAATTATTGGTGGATTTTCATATCTATCTTCAAAATGAATTATTTTCTTTTGTTCATCTTGCAGATATATTTACAGAAGAAAAACTAGACCCATTAATTCGAGCATTGTTGAATCCAAAAAGCAAGAGAGCAATAGAGATTACCGAAATGCTCGCTAATTGTGTACTTCAAAAATTAATTATAACGTTACCAAATGAGATGGTAAATGATTTAGCTTCAGATATTGGAAAGACTGTTACGTATGCATCTATGGCAAAGAACTTTTGGAACAGACCATTAATCGAAGGGACATAAAATAATTTTTAATACAAAACCAAAGTTTAGCTAATCTAACTTAGCTTTGAAATTATTTCATTCTTTTTCTTTTTTTAAATCTTAATCCAAGAGTTTAGAAAATCTAATCTTAAGTTTAACTTTTATTTTTAAAGATTTACGAATCAAGAATTAAATAATATTAAAAATGTGATTTAGTACAGTAGTGTTATTGGGGAGAGCAGAATGTTTTACTCTTCCAACAGGTATTGTTTGGGCAGAATTAGGAGGAATAGTAGGATGTAATCGTTCGGCGCTATAAAGAGGAATTGTGTTATCACCCACACCATGACCCAAACTATCTACCTTTCCATTTTTCAGGTTTATTTTGTTAACAGTTCCTAAAAGTTGACTGAGAATAACATACGTATTAGAAAATGGTCGTTGGGCCCAAGTTCTATCAAGGTCATCATGAAATTTTAATCCTGCTTGTAACAAACTAGAATCTATCTGATTAGGATATGTATTGTGTAAATCCCTTAGTTTTACGGGAGAACCATTCTCAAAAATAAATTCTCCGTATTTATTCTCAAAATTAGTTCCAATACAGCCATAATACAAGGCAGGAAAATATCTAACAATTTTTTTTGCAGTAGCTTCTGATACTCGATTGTAAGGTGATGCAGGCCAAGGTGAACCTGAAATTAAGAGAGACAAGTATTTTGGTGCTCCGTGATTTGGAGCCCCTAATAAGATTAATTTGTCTACATATCTGTGGTTTGCAGGGTTCATTAGAAATGCTCTTGTCACTAACCCACCTAAGCTATGAGCAACCAAAATTACTTTGGAAAAACCTTTTCCGCCTTGGTTTTGGGGTTTGCAAATATCGTCAATAACTAATTTTTCTAACTCTCTTGCTCCATCCACAGGACTTTCTCGCCAATCATATGGAAATTCAAATAAATCTGCACCCTCAACGTATCCTTTATTTTTAAAAAATTTAAAAAATTTATTATAAAAACCGATAACTCCTCCTGGACCTATGGAACGAACTACCTTTCCTACAGAAACTTTTCCAAATTTATCACTACCATCAGGATTTTTTTCTAACATTGTAGAATGTAATGTGTTAGAAGAGGGCCAAAGTTTTAAGGATCCTCTATAAAGTTCTGTACCCATTGTTCCAGGAACTAATACAATTGGAGTAGACA
The DNA here is from genome assembly GCA_029861345.1 of Candidatus Nitrosopumilus sp. GTDB lineage: Archaea > Thermoproteota > Nitrososphaeria > Nitrososphaerales > Nitrosopumilaceae > Nitrosopumilus. The sequence goes on along the minus strand of JAOTZM010000052.1, from coordinate 6,136 downwards.
AGCCATTTTCAAGATTTTCATCAGGTATTGTTCCAGGTTCAGTATCATCAGGAATACCATAATGATTTTTTAATTCGGTGGGGGTTTGATACGAAGGATACCATACCCCAATCAATTTTCTGTTAATTGAGTCAGACGTCAAGGGACCTACTAGTGCATCTACAGCTAGTTGGTTGCCCATAAAATCAGAATTGTTTTGTTGAAAACTTACTACACCATTCCTAGTTGCATTGCCAAAATCACCATCCACTCCATCTCTATTAGGACCATAAGGCCCAAGATCATAGCCTAACGAAACCAATGCGTTTTGTAAATGTTTTACAAGATCCGTATTAGAACTGCCTTGTGATAACGAACCAATCCCACCAAGTGATCTGCTTCTTAAATTCCAAGCAGGTAATGGTCCTAAGTTAGAATATTCAAATTCAGATTCATGCTTTTCAAATCCCCAATCATTGTTTCTTTCTTCCAAGTTTATCCCCCATTATTCTGAATTACGTTTAATGTAGTCATCAAGTGAATCCTTCATTTCGGCATAGTCTAGCTCAGCTTTACTCCAATCATTTCGTTCCATAGAAGTTAGAAGTTTTTCCAATTTTTTTTGTAGTGAAGATTTGATGATTTTCCTTACAGACTTTATGGCCAATTTGACTAATTTTTTAACTAAATCAGATTTACCCTTACTGGTGACTGCAGCATTTAGAATACGAAGATACCATTCTGCAATCAGGCGTATCCAAACAAGAGATTTTAGAGCAGATAGTGCATCCAATGAACGGCGTAAAGCACTAAGGCTGCTTGACCTATTATTTGAGCTTGCAAAGGATTTTGCTAGATTAAATTGTTGTATAGATAATGCAAGTGGGACTTGACCAAAGTAAGACACCTTCATTTCGCCTAATTGATTTCCAACATGCTTCAAAAAATCATCATATTCAGTTCTAGATAGATCTTCAAGATTTTTAATTAAATCATTCAAAAACTCTTGTTCTTGTGAAAAACTTGGGCCAAAAAAATATTCTTGGGAGTTTTCTTCTAACATCAAATCAAGAGAATTTCGCTCTTTCAATTATAACTCCACACTAAATGGTGTGTACAAAACTAACTTCAGATGAAGTTTGTGAATCTTTTCCTGATAAATCCACATCATACAAGGTTCTATATGCATTATTGAATTCTTCAATATCAGATTCCATTGCACTAAGAAGATTAGTAACATCCTCGTTTGAATCCTTATCCACAGCTTCGAAAGCAATCAAAATATCTCTTCCTTTTGAGGCAAGCTGCGAGTATAACAAAAATCTATTTGGTTCAGAACGATCATCATTTTTGACTAGTTTTCCATACAAAGCAGGAATGAATTCTGAAATTTTGTCTTTAGCTGCAGGAATTCCAACTGCATCTCGGGTATTACGAGATAAATCGATAATTCCCACCAAATAAACTAGAATATCATGTAAGGTTTTGTATGAGTTTCCCGAAGTAAGCAAATCCTCATCTAAGAACAACAACTTTGCAGAATTTCTTATATCAGTAACAGTGGATGACGAACCACTTGAAGCACTAGTTGATTGTATTACGTCAACAACTCTTCGTTCCCTGAAATAAAGTAAACATTGATTGATAAGCTGTGGGAACAATTTGCTAAAAGATGAATTTTTCTTTACATCAGGTTTATCGTTAGCACGAAGTTGTGGAGGCAACATTGATAGTAATTTAAGATAACATGAAGATCTTTGGCGGCTGGTAGGATAATATCCCCTCTTTACCATTTGTGAAAATGCTTCTAATTGCATTCCAGTGAGATCATTTCCTGGAATTCGTGCGTCTTTGTTAGAAGAATAGATATCAACTAATGCTCCAAAAATCTCAAAACATCCCAATTCTTCATAGCACATTGCAAACCAAGCATCTCCAAGCAATAGTCGAGATAATTTTTTATTCGTATCTTTTGTTTTCGTGATGGCACCTCGACGTCCACCAAGATCCCAACAAGCAACTCCAAATACATCTGAAAAAGCATCAAATGGACCCTCAGTTTGACAAGATAATAATTTCTTTAATTTTGGATCATATAGAGTTCGATTACCTTTTTGAAAATATTCGTCCCGTAGTTCTTGGACATCTGACTTTTCTTCAATTTGGCAAAAGAAAATATCAATTGCTTTAGTTGGAACAACAGGATTCCAAGGTGCTTTTGCTAGACGATCTCCAAGATTAACTAAAATTTCATTTTCATCATTGTTCGTAACAGTAGGATTTGTACTCACACTATGACTAAAAACAGTACAGGTATTAATGGATTTTGTAGATTCAAATAATTTTATAACATCGTCAAGTTTGTCAACAGTTTTTTTGGGCTTTGAAGTTTTTGTAGATTCAAACACAGATATAATCTCATCAAGTTTTTCAATTGTTTTTTTGCGATTGGGAGTAATTGTATAATCATTTAAAACATCGATTAGTTTGTCAATTGCTTTCTTGCGATCATTTGTAGGATTAGATTCGTCGTATGATATGGATCACTCGTTCATATTTTCCTAAATAAGGATTTTTTATTTTTCTGTCCTAGATTTACAAGCCATCGAGTCATTAGTATATCCAGATTTTTTTCTGAAATGTTTTCGGTGTATTTCAGCATTACAAAAACTGCTAGTTGTTCACTTGGAGATAAATCACGTAGGTCAAGTTTACCAAAATTTTTAAAATTTTTTACCAAAGACATCAATAGTATTGGATGAGCAGGTTTTTTCTGATAAATAGATCGGATTGATTGGTTTTCTAATTCAGGGAATTTCATGTTAAAGAAAAAATCAGTTACCTTAGAAATATAATTTTTAGATTCATCTAAAATGTTTCTGATTTTTTCAGATGGGGAATATTTGGATCCATATAGAGGATACAATTCTAGCCATTCTTTTTCCCATTTATCCCAAGGTCCAAAACCCCACAGTCTTCGACACCAATCAATTGACATTTGGACTCGCAACCACATTGGAGGGTGAGGATCAGAAGGAGATACTTTCAAGACCATTTCTGGAGAAAAAGTGAGGATTTCACGCGTAGATATCGTTTGTGCAGCACCAATTATCCAAAACGAGGTAAAATCAGGAAAAAGTTCAGATGTCCAATTAGAGAATAGACCTTGAAGTAATTCAGATGCTTTTTGTTTTTTCATAAATTTTTTCATGTATAATGGAACTTGTTTTTTTAATCCCAAGCTAGCCATTTTTTGATGACCAGTTTCGTGCAAGATTGATACTAGTAGATATTTTTGTTTTAATTTTTCATAAGGAATTTGAATTGTTGCAAGAGGATTTTTTGCTTTACCAGGTACAGAAACACCTTCACGTAAAATTGATGCACCTGCACCCTTGTCAAGAAATACCAAAGGAGGCATGTTATTTGGAATGAAATCAGGTGAAATTCTTTTGAGTGCATCATATGCTAAAACATCACATCCAGATAACAATAAACCAAGTTTTGGTGAAAGTCGTTGAGAAAGAATATCAAAGAAAGTATCAAAGAACACATATGCTTTTGATAATTCCATTTCTATTTTTGTAATGTCTACATTCAAGTCACGTATAGATTCTTTATCACTAGCTATTGAGAGATTTTCAGAGACTTGATGGAGATCATTGGAAAGTCGAAATGAAACAGAAGATAATTGAGATTGGATTACAAACCACTGAGATTGTTTAATATCTTGTTCAGTTGGTAAGGATACTAGTTCAGGTAATGAAGTTAGAGTTTCAATTTTTCTTCTAAGAGAAAAAATTCTATTTTGAAAATATGCTCGAGTAATTGTCACGTTGTTATTCTTCTACACCTATAACTACTCGTTGTCCTGGTTTTAGGGTAATTTTTCTTACATTCTCATTGTTACGTAATCCTTTAGGAATACCCATTTTTTGTTGTTCTTGTTTTAATTTACGTACAACAGCTCTTTTAACTTCAAATTCATTTTCGAATTCACCATTAATTGCCTGTTGGGCTAAACCAGTTAATGCATTTTTTGCAGCACCCGATACACGTCTAGCTGCACGCCTAGCATGAATTCTAGAACCTTTACGCTCTCTATCACCACTTCTCTGAATCCTATCTTTTCCCGATGTTGGTATTTTGTCCAATAAATTCATACCAGCATTTACAGCAGCCCCAACACCAGGTATAGGTACGGTGTTTGCTGCAAATTTTACCAATCCTTTAACTATAGGAGATTTTGCAACCTTGGCAACACCCTTTGCAGCTTTACCTATAGCCTTACCTATTTTCTTTAAGAAGAATTCACGATACATTTCCTCAGCTACTTCCTCAAAGTCAGCATCCCTATCCGAAGAGGACTCGTATTCTTGATTTGAAATCATGTATAATCTTTCTGCAAAATATTCTTGTTTCTCTTGATCTTCTTCATCATCAAGACTTTCCTCTAACTCTAGTTCAAATTCAAAAGGTCTTTCCTCTTCATCATCATCTATTTCAAATTCATCATCAAAATTTCCCATATCAGTTTCATCTTGAGTTATAGTAGTATTAAAATTTCTTGGTGCAATGTTTGACTCTTGCATTTCCATTTCAAATTCTCTTTCAAGTTCAAAAGTCATGTTCTATGTGGATGTAAATTAACCGCATAATAAAGATTTTAGTTAAAAAAAAGAATACAAATATGATGTTATATAAAAAGAAGAAAATTAATTCAGATGCAAAATCACTTTCACACAAAGTCCTTTGAAGAAATTTTTTTAATTTTAATTTGATTATTTTGAATACTTGATCGCAATCTCTCGCCACTGCTTTACTTTTTCAAGTTCCATAGTCAAAGACCGTACTTGATTCTGTAATTCATCCATTGTTTTCTCCACCCTAGTAAAGTTAGAAATGGTCAAAAATGGCTCCATTTGCTTGTATAATTTCATTCTAGCCTCAGAACTCTGCTTGAAATATACAGATTCAACAGACTGAACGACTGATTCTCTTTTCTCTAGTTCGCCTACCTGTTTTGCAAGTATTCTAGCATTTTCGGTATTATCTTCTACTGGGTAATCCATATCCCCTAATACAATATGCCACTCTGCATCTAGCTCCGTTATTTTTACAATCAGATCCTTTTTGATTTCCAACTCATGGCGTTTCTTGTTATATCTGTCACTGAATCTTGGTACTAGAAACATGGAGACTACTGAACCTATTGCTAACAAACCTAAAGGATAAAGAAATGATTCCTCAAAACTCATAATGCATTTAATTGAATGGTGTTAATTAGTTCTCATTTCATTGAAAGTGATTCTTAATCGCTTACAAAAGATTTACTTAAAAATGACAATTGTGTAACGGTTTCAATGGTTTTCACAAAATGCATTCGCTGTGATAGTGAATTTATAGACATATTCAACAAAAGGGTCTGCTCAACAGACTGTGCAGTTCAGAGTTCAACACAGTAATATCTTCATCTGATTACCATTTTTTCATTATACTATACAAAATTAATCTAAATACTCATTAGACGTAAAAATTTGATCATTCCCGTAAAGATTAAGATCTAAAAATAATTTTACCTGACGATGTAGAATTTACAATGTCATCCTAAGTACACTTTTCTAGGTGTATAGTTAGGATCATCAGAGTATTTTTTTATTAGTTTTATGACATCATCAATAATTTCACTAGGTTCTAGCTCTGGTTCAGTGCTTACCATGAGAAGAGACTTTGAAGAACAAGGAATTGTAAGACGATTGACTTTGTGATACTTTGTCATTGTGTAAATTGGTTCTCCTATAATTGATGAATCATGTTGGCGAGTTTTCCATCTCATATAGGCATGTATGAAAGTATCCTGAGTTTTTTCTTTGTCAAACAGTCTTGTAATTCCTTTTTGTACTTTTTCGTAAAGTTGCACAATTCCTGTATGATACACTCCAGAATATCTAATTTTAGAATTTAGTTGTAGTATTTCATCATTAAGATTGCTGTAATCCATGTGTATTGTTATCATAACTAGTAATTTAGTTTTCTCTCATTAAAAAAATTGCACAGAAAATTAATTATTCTCTGAATACTTTAAAGCCTCAATGTATTTTTTGAATACATCTTCAGTAGAATTGACCCATATTTTCTGCCATTGTTCGTTAAATGT